>NZ_JBNYXT010000024.1:0-79864 GCF_051380795.1 Janthinobacterium leeuwenhoeki | reverse complement strand
GTTTCGTTGCTGAATACTCAGCGACGCTTCCAGCGTGTTTAATGAACCGCCGTATGCGGAACCGCACGTACGGTGGTGTGAGAGGGCGGCTGAGGTAACTCAGCCCCCTACTCGATGCCGTCGAGATGACGGCGCGGTGCGGTCCGGTGCGCTTAGCCGAAGCGCTTGCCTTCGAGGGGGAAGCCCTTGATGAACTCGGCCGCAGCCAGGCGCTTGCCGCCCGGTTTTTGCAGTTCCGTCAGGCGCAGCGATCCATTGCCGCAGGCCACGACGATGCCGTGCTGGGCGTCGGCCGCCAGTACCTGGCCTGGCGCTTCCTTGCTGTCCGCTTCAATTACCTCGGCGGCCCAGATCTTGATGGTGGTGCCATCAACCTGGCCGCAGGCGCCGGGAAACGGATTGAAGGCGCGGATTTTCAGGCCCAGTTCCAGTGCCGGCAAGCTGAAATCGAGCGCCGCCTCTTCCTTGGCGATCTTTGCCGCGTAGGTGACGCCCGCTTCCGGCTGCGGCACGGCTTCGAGCGGCTGCTGCTGCATCTTGCGCAGGGTCTCGACGATCATCTTGCCGCCCAGGGTGGCCAGCTTGTCGTGCAGGGTGGCGGTGGAATCGCCCGCTTCGATGGGCGTGCGCTCGATGGCCAGCATGGGGCCCGTATCGAGGCCTTCTTCCATCTGCATGATGGTCACGCCCGTTTCATCGTCGCCGGCTTCGATGGCGCGGTGGATAGGGGCGGCGCCGCGCCAGCGCGGCAGCAATGAACCGTGGATATTGATGCAGGGTTTGATGTCGAGCGTGCTGCGCGGCAAGATCAAGCCGTAGGCCGCCACCACCATCACGTCGTAGTCCGTGGCCAGCAGGCGTTCGTGGGCCGCTTTTGCTTCGGCGGCGCGCTGCGGGTCCTTGCTGTCCATGCGCAAGGACAGCGGCTGCAGCACGTCGATGCCATGCTGCTGCGCATACTGCTTGACGGCCGAGGCGTGCAATTGCATGCCGCGTCCGGCAGGGCGGTCGGGTTGGGTCAGCACCAGCGGAATCTCGAATCCCGCTTCGTGCAAGTCTTTCAGGGCCGTGGCGGCAAATTCAGGCGTGCCTGCGAAGATCACTTTCATATGCTTCCTTGACGTGAGGTGCGCAGGCCCGCGCCGGAGGGCGCCAGGCTGGCATGGTGTAACGACTACTGTTGCTTAGTCTATCAGGAGTGGCTTAGAAACGGCGATTCTGTGCGCGCAAGCTTGCTTCGCGCTCGAGACCGCGGACTTCCTTGATCATCTTGGTCTTGATGCGGTTGCGCTTGAGCGGCGACAGATATTCGACGAATACCTTGCCCAGCAAGTGATCCATCTCATGCTGAATGCAGACGGCCAGCAAGCCATCGGCTTCCAGTTCGAACTGCTTGCCGTGGCGATCCAGGGCGCGCACCTTGATGCGGGCCGGGCGCTCGACGCCATCGTAGACGCCAGGCACGGACAAACAGCCTTCGTCATAGACCTGCTTTTCCTCGCTGGCCCAGGTGATTTCCGGGTTGACGAACACTTGCAGCTGGTTTTTTTCTTCGGTGGTGTCGATCACCATCATCTGGATATGCGCGTCCACTTGCGACGCGGCCAGGCCGACGCCAGGGGCGTCATACATGGTTTCGGCCATGTCGTCGATCAGGGTTTGCAGGCGCGCGTCAAATTCGGTGACGGGCTTGGCGATCGTGTGCAGGCGAGGATCGGGGTAACGCAGGATATTTAATATGGACATACGGATTCGACTGGTTAAGGTGGGCGCCGGTGCGCCGGATTATTCATGCCTGGGCCATGCGAACGATGGCAGGGCTATTTGTATTGGGTACGCCTTGAGCGGGTATGGCACAACGGCGCGGCTGATGCGTTTGCCAGTGCGCTATTCGTTTGCTGCAAAGGGAAATTTTATCACAGACGCCCATGCTCCTGTGGATGACGGGCCGTTTTGCACGGCCATCGCACGCATCCTTGCGCGCATCGGTATCGCGTGCGCGCCATGGCGCTAGCATGGGAGGGCACAGTACACAGCGAGGTTGTCATGCATGCACTAGCAACGATGACAGACACGGCCACGGAACTGGCGGGCTGGCTGCGCCTGCAGCATCTGCCCGGCGTGGGGCCGGTGGCGGCGCGCGCCTTGCTGGCCCGCTTCGGCTTGCCGCCGGCCATCTTCGCCGCATCATTCGAAGCCCTGCGCGAAGTGGTGTCGGCCAGCGTGGCGCGCGCCATCGTGCAGCTGCCCAAGCCGGTGGCCAACAGCCAGCTCGAACTCACCCTGCAGTGGCTGCAGCGCCCCGGCAACGCCGTGCTGACCCTGGCCGATGCCGGGTATCCGCCCCTGCTGCTGGAAATCGCCGATCCGCCGCTCTTGTTATATGTGCGGGGGCGGGCGGAACTGCTGTCGCGTCCCGGCGTGGCCATCATCGGCAGCCGCAATGCCAGCGTGCAAGGCATGCAGAATGCGGCCGCCTTTGCACAGGCCCTCAGCGCGGCAGGCCTGAGTATCATCTCCGGGCTGGCGCTGGGCATCGACACGCACGCGCACGAGGGCGGCTTGCGCGGCGCGGGCGCGACCGTGGCCGTGATCGGCACGGGCGCCGATCTGGTGTATCCGCGACGCAACCTTGATCTGTCGCAAAGAATTGCCGAACAGGGTTGCATTGTCAGCGAGTATGCGCTGGGGCTGCCCGCCATGCCGAGTAACTTTCCGCGTCGCAACCGCCTGATCAGCGGCCTGGCGCGCGGCGTACTGGTGATCGAGGCGGCCGCGCAATCGGGTTCATTGATCACGGCGCGCCTGGCCGGCGAGCAGGGGCGCGACGTGTATGCCTTGCCCGGCTCCATCCACGCCACGCTGGCCAAGGGCTGCCATGCATTGATCAAGCAGGGCGCCAAGCTGGTCGAGTCGGCCGATGACGTGCTGCAAGAGCTGCAGTGGCTGGGCGGCATCCCCACGGCGCCGCCAGCGCTGGAAGACGAGACGCCGCTGCTGGCCGCGCTGGGCCACGACCCCGTCGATGCCGACACTCTGGCCGCGCGCAGCGGCCTGGCCATGAGTGCGCTGATGGGCGACTTGCTGGCGCTGGAGCTGGCGGGCCGGGTGGAGCGCTTGCCGGGAGGACTGTTTCAACGCTGTAAATGACAGCTTGTCACTTGTGTGGCTGCCTTGCCGCACGGGCGCGCTTTGTCGGTGCACACCCTTGTGTCTTAGCGAACTTAGCTGCTAGAGTAGAGCCATGTTCGATATCCTGGTATACCTCTACGAGACTTACTATCGCCCCGATGCCTGCCCCGAGCCGGCAGTCCTGGCGCGCAAGCTGTCGGCCGTCGGTTTCGACGACGTGGAGATTTCCGAAGCGCTCGTCTGGCTGACCGACTTGAACGCCATGGCTGGCGTCGAGCAAATCCTGACGGCCAGTTCCACGGGCACACGTTTCTATGTGCAGCAGGAAAGCGACGTGCTGGGCACGGCTGCCATTGGCTTCATCCAGTTCCTGGAAAGCGCCAAGGTGCTCTCGCCGCTGCAGCGCGAAATCGTCATCGAACGGGCGCTGGCGCTCGACGAGGCACCCGTGTCGCTGGGCAAGCTGAAAGTCATCGTGCTGATGCTGCTGTGGAGCCAGGGCAAGGAACCGGATGCCCTGATGTTCGACGACTTATTTGTCGACGACGAAGATCTCCCGCCGCGCCTGCTCCACTAGTATATATAACCGCCCCGGGGCGCACCTGGCGCTGCTGCTGCGCCATCTTCCTTGCCATATGCTGCGGCACCGCGCCCGCCAGCCCATTGTGTTTGCGCTGGCGCATTCTTGCTTGCAGATAACTTGCCGAATTCTTCAATAGGCGCTTATCATTGGCCGCTTGACAAGACCACAAGTCACAAGGCCTTGCGCAGACAAAAGCGTCGGCGCCTGGCAATGCACTGTATGATGCGCATGCTGAAACTATCCTAGAGCATTTTTCGAGACTAAAAAATATGACAAAAACCCTCATCATCGCCGAGAAGCCTTCTGTCGCGAACGATATCGCGAAGACGCTTGGCGGCTTCACCAAGCACGATGAGTACTTTGAATCGGATGAATACGTCCTGTCGTCGGCGGTTGGCCACTTGCTGGAGATCGCCGTACCGGAAGAATTCGACGTGAAGCGCGGCAAATGGAGTTTCGCGCACTTGCCGATGATTCCACCGTATTTCGCGCTGAACCCGATCGCCAAGACGGAAGCGCGCCTCAAAGTATTAAACAAGCTGATCAAACGCAAAGACGTTACCACCCTCATCAACGCATGCGATGCCGGGCGCGAAGGCGAGCTGATTTTCCGCCTGATCGCGCAAAACGCCAAGGCCAAGCAACCGGTCAAGCGCCTGTGGCTGCAATCGATGACGCCGGGCGCCATCCGCGACGGTTTCTCGCACCTGCGCAGCGACGAAGAAATGCTGCCGCTGGCGGACGCTGCCCGCTGCCGTTCGGAAGCCGATTGGTTGATCGGCATCAATGGCACGCGCGCCATGACGGCGTTTAATTCGAAGGAAGGTGGCTTCTACCTGACCACCGTGGGCCGCGTGCAGACGCCGACCCTGTCCATCGTCGTCGAACGCGAAGACAAGATTAAAAAATTCGTGCCGCGCGACTTCTGGGAAGTGCGCGCCGAATTCGTTTGCGCGGCCGGCATCTATGAAGGCCGCTGGCTCGACACGAAGTTCAAGAAGGACGAGAACGATCCCGAGAAGCGCGCCGAGCGCCTGTGGAGCAAGACGGCTGCCGACTCGATCGCCACCGCCTGCCGCGGCCGCCAAGGCATCGTCACGGAAGAATCGAAACCGACCACCTCGATGGCGCCGGGCCTGTTCGACCTGACCAGCCTGCAGCGCGAAGCGAACTCGCGTTTCGGCTTCTCGGCCAAGAACACCCTGGGCCTGGCCCAGGCACTGTATGAAAAGCACAAGGTATTGACCTACCCGCGTACCGATTCGCGCCACCTGCCGGAAGACTACATGCCGACCGTGCTGCAGGCGCTGGAAACGGTCAAGGAAAACAGCAACTACCACCAGTTCGCCAAGCAGATCATCGACAAGGGCTGGGTCAAGCCGAACAAGCGCATCTTCGACAATACCAAGATCTCGGATCACTTCGCGATCATCCCGACGACGATCGCGCCAAAGAATTTGTCCGAGCCGGAACAGAAGTTGTACGACCTGGTCACGCGCCGCTTCATGGCCGTGTTCTTCCCGCCTGCGGAATTCCAGGTCACCACGCGCTACACGGAAGTGTCCGGCCATCAGTTCAAGACTGAAGGCAAGGTCATGACCAATCCGGGCTGGCTGGCCATCTACGGCAAGGAAGCATCGACGGACGCGGACAAGGAAAGCAATGGCAACGGCAACCTGGTGCCAGTGGCCAAGGGTGAAAAAGTACAGACGGAAAGCGTCAACGCCAACGGCCTGGTCACCAAGCCGCCTGCGCGCTTCACGGAGGCAACCTTGCTGTCGGCCATGGAAGGCGCCGGCAAGCTGATCGACGACGACGAGTTGCGCGATGCGATGGCCGGCAAGGGTCTCGGTACGCCAGCCACGCGCGCGGCCACCATCGAGGGCTTGCTGACGGAACGCTACCTGATCCGCGAGGGCCGCGAACTGATTCCAACGGCCAAGGCGTCGCAGCTGATGACTTTGCTCAAAGGCCTGGGCGTCAACGAATTGACGGCGCCGGAGCTGACGGGCGAGTGGGAATACAAGCTGTCGCAGATGGAAAAAGGCAAGATTTCGCGCGAGGAATTCATGCGCGAAATCGCGCAGATGACGCAAATCATCGTCAAGCGCGCCAAGGAATACGACAACGACACCATCCCCGGCGACTACGCGACTTTGGTAACGCCCTGCCCGAATTGCAGCGGCGTGGTGAAGGAAAACTACCGTCGTTTCGCCTGCACCAAGTGCGAATTTTCGATGAGCAAGACGCCCGGTTCGCGCCAGTTCGAAATCGCCGAAGTGGAACAATTGCTGAAGGACCGCACCATCGGCCCGCTGCAAGGTTTCCGCTCGAAGATGGGCCGTCCGTTCGCCGCCATCTTGCGCATCGTGCGCGATGAAGAGATCAAGAATTCCAAGCTGGAATTCGATTTCGGCCAGAACGACGAGAGCGAAGATGGCGAAGGCGTCGATTTCACGGGCCAGACGCCTGTGGGACCGTGCCCCAAGTGCAATGCCGGCGTGTATGAAATGGGCCTGGCCTATGTGTGCGAACACAGCATGGCCAAGCCGAAGACATGCGACTTCCGCAGCGGCCGCATCATCTTGCAGCAGGAAATCTTGCCGGAACAAATGGCGAAACTGCTCAACGATGGCAAGACGGACTTGCTGCCGGGCTTTGTTTCCCAGCGTACCCGTCGCCCGTTCAAGGCTTTCCTCGTGCGCGGCAAGGATGGCAAGGTGAGCTTCGAGTTTGAAGAGCGCAAGGCCAAGCCTGGCGCCAAGGCGGTAGCCAAGACCAAAGCGGCAGCGAGCGAGGTCGAAGGCGAAGAAGGCGCGGCGCCAGCGAAGAAAACGGCCGTCAAGAAAGCGGCAGCCGTCAAAAAAGCGCCGGCCAAGAAAGCGGCGGCCGTGAAAAAGCCGGCCGCCAAGAAGGCGCCGGCGAAGAAAGCGGCAGCGGCGGAGTAATCCGGCGCCAGCCAGACAGGCAGACAAAAGCCAGGGATCGCTCCCTGGCTTTTTTACATCCCGAGGCTAGATTAGTCCAGGTAGTCGGAATACTCGCGCTGTGCGTAGTTCTGCAAGTTGGCCCACGGCTGCGCCTTGCTGACGGTGGGCTGCAGCTTGACGTCGACCCGGCGATAAAAGGTATTCGCGCGGTCGCCGCTCTCGATGATCAGGGGAATCTGCTTTTGCTCATCCCACAGGATGCGCTGGAACACGCCATTCTTTTCCACTTCGCGCCAGCGCGCGCCCGTCACGTTTGACGCCTGTTTCGACAGGGGCATGGCGGCCACCAGTTTCGGGTCCAGCAGATAAAAACTGTTATCCCAGGAGCCGTCGAAATTGACGTTTTCGTACTCCGCTTTCGGGATCGCCACCACCACCTTGTCATGCGCATCGATGTATTCCACGCGCACGGTATTCTTTTCCAGCATCACGTGGCGGGGGATCAGCACGGGATTGAAGTGCTTGTGCTCATGCTGCGTGGCCGCGGTTGACGTCTTCAGTGCCACCTTGGTGTTGTCACCATGCTTGTGGCCCGCATGCGCGTCTGTCGACGGCGCCAGCACGCGCTCGACCCACACGTGGCCGGGGCGGCGCAACATCTTCTCTTCGTAGCGGCTCTCGCGCGTCACGCCTTCCGGCGTCAGGACGCGGCTGTAATAGGTGATGCCCAGGTCCAGGTCGGCAGGGGCAGCGGGGGCGGCTTGCGCGCTGGCGGCAAAGCCGGCGGCGAGGAGGACGGCGATCAGGGACGATTTCATGGTGTTGCCTTTACGTGCAGAGGGGCGGAGGGCCTGCGCCATCCGCCCCGGTGGGGTTACCGTATTGATGTGGATCAGAAGCCGAAGGCCGCTTTCAGCAAGTCAAACACCTTGGTGTTGTCCAGGGTGCCCTTGAAGGTCTTCGCGCCAGCGCCCGTGGCCAGCAGCTTGACGTCGCCGCCGCCGTGGGTTTCGCTGGCCAGGCGCACGCCTGTTTCTTGCAGGTAGTTGTCTTTCAGGGCCGTGGCGCTGTCGACGTTGCTGCGCAGGGCAGGGCGGTTCGGGCCGTTGCCGAACACCAGGGTGGTGTAGGTATTGCCATCGGCATCCTTGCTCGGCTGGTTATCCTTGTAGCCGCGGTTGATGTCGAGGATAGGGTTGCCGCGCTTGCCGTAACCGTTGAAGGCCAGGGTGTGGTCATGGTCGGCCGTGACGACGATCAGGGTATTTTCCAGTTTCGGATCGGTTTCCCTGATCTTGCCGATGGCCGCCTTGACGGCGTCATCGAAGGCGATGGTGTCCGTCAGCGCGCGCTTGGCGTTGATGCCATGCAAGGCGTGGTCGATGCGGCCGCCTTCGACCATCAGGAAGTAGCCGTTGGCGTTTTTCGACAGCAAGTCGATGGCTTTCAGCGTCATTTCCGACAGGCTAGGCTGGGTCGCGCCCTCGCCCAGTGGTGGCGTGGCCGTGCGGTCGAGTTCATATTCCAGATGGCTGCGGGTGCTGTACAGGCCGATGAATTTCTTGCCGCTAGGCGCTGCCGCCATTTCCGCTTTCGTCGCGGCCACGGTGTAGCCCTTGGCGGCAAATTCCGTCAACAGGTTGCGGCCATCGGCGCGGCCATACTTGTTGCTTGCCGACCATGGGGTGAAGTGGTTGCGGCCACCACCCATCAGCACGTCGACGCCGTCGCCCAGGGCCGCGTTGTAGCCCGCGCCGCCTGGCGCCGTTTGCGCCGCGATCGCGTATTGCGCATTGCGGTTGCAGATGTGCGAGAAAGTCGTCGCCGGTGTGGCGTGCGTCAGTTCCGTGGTGGTGATGGCGCCCACGGCCTTGCCCTTGGCTTTCGCCAGTTCCAGGATGGTCGGCACGCTCTTGCCGCCGGCCGGGCAATTGTCCACGCCCAGGTTGCCGTTGGCGTCGCGGCTGGGTTCCTTGGCGATGGTGTCCTGCGCCATCGAGATGACTTCATTGTTCATCTTGACGCCGGTCATGTAGGCAGCCATCGATGGCGCGCTGTCCGTCGTTTGCGCATCGTTCGAGAACGTCTTGATGCGCGCCGTGCGTTCCAGCGTGTCCATCGTCAGGCTGCCGTCTTCCTTGTACTGGTAGATGCGCGCCGCCGTCACGACGGACGGGCCCATGCCGTCGCCGAGGAAGAAGATGACGTTCTTGGCGTCGGCGGCGTAGGCGCCGTTGGCAACGCTGGCGGCCACGAGCGTGGTCAGCAACGACAGTTTCAATGCGGGTTTCAAGGTGAATTTCATGTGCTTGTCCAATTTTGATGTCTTGGGGATTACAGACCGCCGGCGGTCTTGACCAGGCCGAATACTTTGGTGTTGTCGATGGTGCCCAGGAAGGTTTCCGAACCCTTGCCGATGGCGCCCAGGAAGACGTCGGTGCCGCCGTGGGTTTCATTGCCGGCCGTGGTGCGTATCACCGCTTCCTGGTGATAGGTGTTGGCGCTGGTGACGGTTTCATCGAGGCTGGCCATGGCGGCGCGGCTCGACTGGGTGCGGTTTTCGCCATTGCCGAAGCCGATGATCGAATATGGTGCACCGTCCAGGTCTTTTTCGACCGCGCCGGTGACGTAGTTCTTCACCACGCCCAGCACGCCAGGATTGCCGGCAGCCGTCTTGCCCGTGCGCTTGGCGTAGCCGTTCAGCACCAGGGTGTGGTCATGGTCGGCCGTGACGACGATCAGCGTATTGGCCAGGTTCGGGTCGGTGAGCTTGGCTTTCTCGATGGCCGCCTTGATGGCGTTGTCAAAAGCGACAGTGTCTTGCAGCGCTTTCTTGGCCGTCGTTTCATGCAGCGCATGGTCGATGCGGCCGCCTTCGACCATCAGGAAGTAACCCTTCTTGTTCTTGGCCAGCACGTCCATGGCCTTGGTGGTCATTTCCGCCAGGCTCGGCTCCTTGGCGGCATCGCGGTCCAGGTCGTAGCTCATGTGGCTGGAAGTAAACACGCCGAACAGGCGCTCCGTCTTGGCCGCATCGACGGCCTTGAAGTCGGCGCCCGTATTGGCGACCGTGTAGCTCTTCGCTTTCAGCTCGGCCAGCAGGTCGCGCCCGTCGGAACGCTTGCCGCCATCCTTGAACGGTTTGAAAAATTGCGCGCCGCCACCGAGGACCACGTCCAGGCCGGCAGTGCCCAGCGCGCTGTTGTAGCCCGTACCGCCAGGCACCAGGGCCGCGGCGATATCGTTTTCCAGGTCGCGGTGGCAGATGTGCGCGTAGGTCGCGGCCGGCGTGGCGTGCGTCACGCGCGCCGTGCTGACGACGCCGGCGGCAAAGCCCTTGGCCTTGGCCAGTTCCAGCAAGGTGGTGGCGGGTGTGCCGTTGCCGCTGCCGCATTTGTTGACCAGCTTGTTGCCGTTCGCATCCGTGCCCGGATCGATGGCGACTGTATTGGCCGACATCGAGATGACTTCATTGTTCATTTTGACGCCCGTCATGTAGGCGGCCATCGAGGGCGCGCTGTCCGTCACTTGCGCGTCGTTCGAGAACGTTTTTACAAAGGCTGTTTCCGGCAGTGTGTCCATGGTCAGCGCACCGTCTTCGCCCACCGAATAGATGCGCGCGGCCGTCATGGTGGTCAGGCCCATGCCGTCGCCGAGGAAGAAGATGACGTTTTTCGGCGGGGCTTCAGCCACTGTCTCTTCTTTTTTGGCGTCGCTGCCGCAGGCGGCCAGCATCAGGGTGATGGCGACGCTGCAGCCAGCGACGGAAATTTTTCTGCGTGTCATGTGGTTCATCCGGCTAGGTTTGAAAGAGCTAGCAAGATAACAATCCAATGTGACGCCCTCATGACGCTGTGACACATTTGACATGCCGATGCGCGTCCGCTGCCGTGTTCGGGCGCTGGCCTACCTGCCCGACTTCGCCGTGGGCGCGCACGATTTGTTGCAGGTCGAGCTGGCCGGTAGCGTCGATTGCAGCGAATAGGTTCTGCTCGTGTGGGATGGCGCGCTGGCGGGGCAATGGCTGCGCGTAGTGGCCGAGAAATGGACGATGGCATCGACGATTTGATCGATTTATGCAACAAACTATTGCGCTTTAACGGGTTTTTCTACCGGATTGAGCAACGTAAGATGCAGTCATCCCAATCATCTTGTGAAGGCACATCATGTTCTCCAAATCCATCAGCAGCGTTCTTGTTTCCACCCTGTTTGCCGCCGGCGCCGCCTCGGCCGCCGCCAGCGCTCCCTTGACCCTGGAAGTCTTCAACCCGGGCGAAGCGGCCATCTTTCCCGTCGCTTCCGTGCTGGTCGCGGGCAAGCATGACGCCGTGCTGATCGATGCGCAGTTTTCGCGCGCCGAAGCGCAAAAGCTGGTGGAGAAAATACGCGCCAGCGGCAAGAAACTGACGACCGTGTACATCAGCCACAGCGATCCCGATTTTTACTTTGGCCTCGATGTGATCAAGGCAGCGTTCCCGCAGGCGAAAATCGTTGCCACACCGGAAACGGTTGCGGAAATCCGCCGCAAGGCCGATGCCAAGGTCGCCTACTGGGGTCCTATCCTGAAAGACAATGCGCCGAAAAGCATCGTCATTCCCGAAGCGTTGACGGGCAAGCGCATCGCCCTGGAAGGCCAGTCGCTGGACATCGCCGGCCCGATGCCAGCGCGCACCTATGTGTGGATTCCATCGCTCAAGGCCGTCGTCGGCGGCGTGGTGCTGTTTGGCGATTTGCATGTGTGGACGGCCGATACGCAAAGTCCGCAATCGCGCCAGGACTGGCTCAAGACGCTTGATGGTATTGCCGCACTGAAACCCGTCACCGTCGTGCCCGGCCACTTCAAGGTCGGTTCGCCCCTGACGCCGGACAGCATCGGTTTTACGCGTGACTACCTGGTGACGTTCGAAGCGGAAACGGCCAAGGCTGCCAATTCGGCCGCCCTGATCGAGGCGATGAAAATGCGCTATCCGAAGCTGGGCCTCGATGGCGCATTGGAGACCAGCGCCAAGGTCGCCAAAGGTGAAATGAAATGGTAAGCGGCAACAAGGAGCGCGTCATGCCCACTTTGCATTATGTTTTCGATCCCCTGTGCGGCTGGTGCTACGGCGCCGCACCGCTGGTCGAGGCGGCGCGCGCCGTGCCGGGACTGACGGTGGCGTTTCACGGCGGCGGCATGATGACGGGCAGCAATCGCCGCCAGATCACGCCTGAATGGCGCGGCTATGTGCTGCCGCATGACCGGCGCATCGAGCAATTGTCGGGCCAGCCCTTCGGCGACGCCTATATGAATGGTTTGCTGAACGACACCACGGCCATGATGGATTCCGAACCGCCGATCACGGCCATCCTGGCGGCTGAAGTGTTGGCCGGCAAGGGCCTGGACATGCTGCAGCGCGTGCAGCGCGCCCATTACGTGGATGGCTTGCGTATCGCCGATGTGCCCGTGCTGGTGACCCTGGCGCAAGAGTTGGGCATGGATGGGACGGCATTCCAGGCCGAGTATGCGCAGCAGGCGGGCGCCACCACGCAGCAGCACATCGATGCCAGCCGCGCCTTGCTGGCGCAGGTGGGCGGGCAGGGCTTTCCCACGTTCGTGCTCGACGATGGCAGCGGCAAGCTGTCCGCGATCGATATCGGGGAGATGTTGGGCCAGCCGGCGAAGTTGCAGGCGCAACTGGGCGGCGTGTGCGATGCACAAGGATGTGCATTGTAAATAGCTATCGATTCGATAAAATCAATTATCTTTTCCTTTGTTGTTGACGTCGCTACACTGCTTGTATCAGTCAACAACGAAGGAAAAGCCGCCATGCGCCAACAGCCGCCATTCAGTACCGCCTCGGGCATTCCCGTCGCCGACAACCAGAATTCCATCAGCGCCGGTCCCCGTGGCCCCCTGCTGCTGCAAGATTTCCACCTGATCGAAAAACTCCAGCATTTCAACCGCGAGCGCATCCCCGAGCGCGTGGTGCACGCCAAAGGCTCGGGCGCCTATGGCACTTTTACCGTCACGCACGACATTTCGCGCTACACCAAGGCCAGGCTGTTCAGTGAAGTGGGCAAGCAGACGGCGACCTTCGCGCGCTTTTCCACCGTCGGCGGCGAACGCGGCAGTGCCGACACGGAACGCGACCCCCGCGGTTTCGCCGTGCGCTTCTATACGGAAGAAGGCAATTGGGACCTCGTTGGCAACAATACGCCCATGTTCTTCATCAAGGACCCGATCAAGTTCCCCGATTTCGTCCACACGCAAAAGCGCGATCCGCAGAGCAACTTGAAATCGGCCGAGATGATGTTTGACTTCTGGAGCCATGCGCCGGAAAGCCTGCACCAGGTCACCATGCTGTTTTCGGACCGCGGCACGCCGGACGGCTACCGCCACATGGATGGCTTCGGCAGCCACACGTATAGCCTGATCAATGACGATGGCCAGCGCGTGTACGTGAAATGGCACTTCAAGACGCGCCAGGGCATCAGGAATTTACCTGCGGCGGAAGCGGGCCGCCTGGCCGGCGCTGACCCCGACTACGCCCAGCGCGACCTGTTCGGCGCCATCGAACGCGGTGATTTCCCCCAGTGGGAAGTCAAGCTGCAGGTGGCGACGCAGGAGCAACTCGATGCCTGGGAGCAGCGCACGGGCTGGAACCCGTTCGATCTGACGAAAGTGTGGCCGCATGCGGACTTCCCTTTGCTGCCGGTGGGTATTTTCGAGCTGAACCGCAACCCGGACAATTACCACGCGGAAGTCGAGCAAGCGGCCTTTTCGCCGTCCAACGCCGTGCCGGGCATGGGCTATTCGCCGGACAAGATGCTGCAAGGCCGGCTGTTCGCCTACCACGACGCCCAACTGTACCGGGTCGGCACGAATCACCAGCATCTGCCCGTGAATGCGGCCCGCTGCCCGTTCCACAACCAGCAGCGCGATGGCGGCATGGCGATCCACAATGGCGGCGCGGCACAGAATTACGCGAACGTGGTGGCGGCAGGTACGCAGCCGCAAGGCCTGGGCCATGGCGAGGGGGCGCTGGCGCTCGATGGCGGCGCGGCGCGCTACGATGGACGCGGCGTGGAAGACGATTACACGCAAGCCGGCAATCTGTTCCGTCTGATGTCGGCCCAGGCGAAGCAGAACCTGTTCGACAACCTGGCCGGCCCGTTGAGCCAGGTGCGGCCGGAAACCTTGCAGCGTCAGCTGGGCCACTTTGACCGGGCCGATGCCGCCTACGGCGCCGGCGTGCGCGCCGCCCTGCAGGCGCGTGGCGTGACCCTGTAAGCCGTGTTGCAGGCGGAACAAGCTTGTTCCGCCTGTTTGATGCAGCACAAATTAGAGCTTGATGCCAAATATTGCCGTATGGACATATTTGCCTTCCATGCGTAGACTTGTCGGTCTGATGATCGCACCGTCTTCCTGGCGGCGTCCTGACTAGAAAGTCTTGCAATATGAATATGGCGAAGCTGTCGGTGCATGGGGACGACCCCACGCTCAACTCCATTCTCGAAGTCTTGCCCACAGATCCCGAGCGGCAATGGCGCAAGGGCGAGGCGAAAGGCGCGAATCGCGTGCATCTCGATTCCGGCTTCGACGTGCTGATCGCGCAAGCGCCCAAGTCGCAGGTGTTGCCCTCGCGCATACGCAGTTACCTGGCCGAATGCCGCTCGCGCGGCGTCACGTTCAGCATGCCGCGCATCGTGGCCGAGCTGCAGCTGGAATTGAATGGCGACGACACCGTTGACGCGCCGCTCGACCTCTCGCTGGCCGACATGCAGCACCTGACGGAAATGGGCATCAGCCTGAGCCTGGTGACGCGCTGCGCCGCAGTCTGACACCCAATGATACCGAAAGTGGCCGCCCGGAACAGGCGGCCACTTTGGTCACGCTTCTTCGAGCTCGACGGTGACCATATTGTCGTCCGGCTTGCGGTCGATCAGCTTGTTGTCGGGATCGATGCCCGCCTTGCCGGGCCGGCTGCCGACGATAACGGTATAGCTCGCTTCGCGCGCCGTCATGCGCAGGCGTTCGCGCAGCAGCGGATGGCCATTCGCGTCGTCGACGCCGATCTCGATCCAGTCGTGCAGGGGCGCCTCGTGCTCCTCTCCCTGTTCGCCGGCCGTCAATTTTCCCGCCTGCACCTTGAGGGTGACGGCGTACTTGCCATCGCTGCGTTTGGTGGCCGTGGCCGACAGGGCGCGGTTGTCGAACAGCACGATTTTCTCGAACAGGTCGTCGATCAGGTAAGCCTGCTCGGGCGGCGTGACCTGGCGCAAGCCGGTAATCAGTGCCGTCACGCTGGCATACGGCGGGCCTTTCTGGCCATAGTTCTTGAGCAGCTCGCGCAGCACGCCGTTGACCTTGTCTTCGCCGATGATGTCTTGCAGCAAGTACATGGCCAGGCTGCCTTTGTTGTAGTGGATATACGCCTGGTTTTCATTCTCGGCCAGCGGCAGTTCCTTCTTGCGCTCTTCGCTGCGCCCCATCAGATATTGATTCAGGTCATAGCGCAGGAAGCGGCGCATCTTGGCCGGTCCCACGGTTTTCTTCATCACCATCAGGGCCGAATACTCGGCCAGGGTTTCGCTGAGCACGGTAGCGCCCCGTGTATTGCCACCCACCAATTGATGCGCCCACCACTGGTGCGCCACTTCATGTGCCGTCACATACAGCGGATAGTCGATGTCTTTCGGATTCTTGTCGTCCACCCTGGCGATGAAGCCCAGCCCTTCCGAATATGGGATGGTGTTCGGGAACGACTGCGCAAAGGTGGCGTAGCGGGGGAACTCGACGATGCGCAGGATCTTGTGCTGGTAAGGGCCGAAGTTTTTCGTGTAGTAATCGAGCGCTTCCTTGCTGCCGCGCACGAATCGGTCCAGGTTGTATTCATGGCCCGGGTGGTGATACACGTCGATGGCCACGTCTTGCCAGCGTTCGTGCCTGACGGCGTAGCGGGCCGACTGGAATGCGTAAAAATTCAGGATCGGCTGTTCCATCGTGTAATGGAAGTAATGGCGGCCCTTGGCGATCCAGTCGTTGTCCAGCATGCCTGGCGCGATGGCCGTCTGGCCGTCGACGGTGCTGACGGTGGCGTCAAAGTTGATGCGGTCGGCGTCAATGCTGACGTAATTGTCGGCCAATCCCTTTGCATCATCGCGCGGCAAGGCCCGTTCGCGCGCTGGCAAACCGTGTTTCTTGCGGTCGCGCGGGTCCGTCAATTCCTGCTGCGGCTGGTAGCCGATGTGCGGCAGCACGGCATTCGTGAAGAAAGTGCCGTTGGCCACCACGGGCGTATCCTGGCCCAGGCCGAAGATGCCGCGCGGCGCGTAGCGGATGTCGAAATCGAGGCCCAGGGTGGCGCCCGGCGCCAGCGGCGCGGCCAGGCGGTAGCTGTAAAAGCCCAGCTTGCCGTCATCGAGGCCGGGATGCACGCGTGCATCAAAACGCAGGCGCATGGTAGACGTGGGGTCTTGCTGCACAAAAATGTGGCTGATCGGCAGGCTGGTCTTGTTTTGCAGCACATAGCGGCCCGTGACGGCCAGGGTGCGCTGCGCCGGGTAGATGGCCACGTCGAGTTTCACGTCGGTGATTCTCGGCTGCGGCGTGGCGGCAAACTTGCGGTACTGGCGCTCGGCACTGGCGCGGTCCGCATCGCGGGCGAATTCGGACTTGTAATCGTTGGCCACGTGGAAGACGTAGAACAGCACCGTGCCGGCGCCGAGGAAGAGCAGGGCGCCGCCGGCAAAGCTGGCCAGTACGCCGTGCGTCAGGCCGTGGCGCGCCAGGCGCAATCGGATGCGCCAGCTGTCCTGCGCGCCGCGGGGCCAGAACAGCAGGGACAGCACCGTCAGCATGACGGCCGCGCCGCTCCAGTACAGCAAGTACCAGCGCTCGCGCAACAGATAGTGGCCGGCGCCGTTCATGGCCGAATAGATGAAATCCGGCGTGCTGCCGTACAGCAGCAGCGGGTCACCCAGGCCCAGCGAGGAAAAGCTGATGCTGGCGATGTGGTACAGAATCATGGCAAAATATGCCAGGTACTTGTGATTGATCAACACCTGCAAAAAGATGGCCAGCACGGCGATCAGCGCGTAATGCGGCAGGTGCGACAGGAACAGCGATTCCACATACAGGCCGGGGTCGAGCCGGTAATAGCCCTTGAAGACCTGGATCGACATGCCGCACAGCATGATGACCAGGCTCAGCAAGGCTTGCAGGCCGATCAGCGCAAACAGTTTCGACAGCAGGGGCAGCCAGTTCGGCACGGGCAGGGCGTCGAGCATCAGACTGGTGCCCGCTTCCCGTTCGCGCCACACCAGTTCGCCCGCGTAGAAGGTGGTAATGATCAGCATGAACAGGGCAAACGAGGCGCTGACCATGTCCAGCACTTTTTCCGTCACCGGATAGGTATTCGTGCCGTAGAGGGAGCCCATGTCCAGCGCGCCCGCATACATGGTCAGCACGCCGGCCAGCACGATGACGACAAAATAGATGTTCTTGATGGTTTCGCGCAGGTTCAGCCAGCTCATCTTGACGAGCAGGGCGGCCAGGCTGCGCTGCGCGAAGTCCGGTGTTTCCTGCGTGGACAGCGAAGCGTTCGACAGGCGCAGCGGCACGTCGCCCTCGCTGCGGCGCTTGCCGGTGCCCGCGTCCGTCGTGGCGTGGAACTGGAAGCGCCAGTAACCGAGCAGCAAGGCCACCAGGGCGAAGCCGGACCAGATGGCGCGGTTCAGCAGGTACACGCCCTCCAAGGTCACCAGGCGCGTGTTGCGCTCCGCATTCGGCCAGTATTCCGTCAGGCGTATCAGCGCCGTGGTGCCGAAGGGATCGATCAGGGCGGCCAGGGTCTTGTAGTCGAGGTCGCGCGCCAGCGACGGGGCCACCAGGTAGCCGATCAGCATGACCACCGAGCTGATGTAGACGGGCAGCATGCGCCGCGTCAGGGCCGCGATGACGAAGAAGATGGCGCCGAAGATGAACAGGTTGGGTAGCAGGGTAAACACATACGGCATCAGGTAGGCCAGCGCCCGTTGCGGTCCCAGCCTTTCCGCATCGATGCCGGGTAGCCAGGCGCCCAGCCACGCACCGATGACGATGCTGGAAAACACCACCGCCAGCACCAGGTAGGCGCCCAGGAAGCGGCCGAACACATACTGGTATTTTTTGATCGGCGCGCTGAAGAAGAAATGTTGCATGCCGTATTCGAAATCCTGCTGCACCGAGCGGCCCATCATGGCGGCCACTACCACGGCGCCAAAGCAGCCCAGCAGGCTGCACGTAAACGCCAGCGAGCGCGGTGCGTTGATCAGGAACTTGCCGCCGAAACTGATGCTCGCTTCCTTGAAGACGCCGCCGGCGGCGGCCATCCACAGCATGGCCAGCGCCAGGAACATGGCGAAATACACCCAGGTGGACAGCAGCTTGAGCCGCTGTCGCGCTTCAAAGCGGGCGATGGCAAACATGGCCTTCCCCTCAGTCGCACTGCGGGGCGACGCGGTGGCGCCCGGCAATGGTGGCGAAATACAGGTCTTCCAGGTCGCCGATGGCTTCCTCGAAGCCATCGCCCGGGTCGTCATCGCTATAGACGTGGATCAAGGTGCGGCCCGACAGCAAGCGCGTGGAAATGACGGCGTGGCGCTGCTGGAAGCTGGCCAGCTCCTTCTTTTCGACAAAGCGCGCCCAGATCTTGCAGCTGACTTCGTCAATCAATTCCTGGGTCTTGCCGCACAGCAGCAAATGGCCCTTGTTGATGATGGCCATGTTGGCGCACAGGTCGGCCACGTCGGAGACGATATGGGTCGACAGGATCACCGTCTTGTCTTCGCCGATGTCGGACAGCAGATTATGGAAGCGCACCCGCTCCTGCGGATCGAGGCCGGCCGTCGGCTCGTCGACGATGATCAGTTTCGGGTCGCCCAGCAGGGCTTGCGCGATGCCGAAGCGCTGGCGCATGCCGCCGGAAAAGCTGCCCAGGCGCTGGTGGCGCACGTCGAACAGGTTGGTTTGCTGCAACAGACCATCGACGACCTCGCGCCGGCGCGCCCGCTGCGACAAGCCTTTCAAGGTGGCGAAATGGTCGAGCAGTTCATACGCCGTCACTTTCGGGTACAGGCCGAAGTCTTGCGGCAGGTAGCCCAGCATGCGGCGGATCTCGTCCTTGTCGTCAAGTACGTCGTAGTCGCCGAAGAAGATGGAGCCGGAATCGCATTCCTGCAAGGTGGCCAGGGTGCGCATCAGGGTCGACTTGCCGGCGCCATTCGGGCCCAGCAAGCCAAACATCCCTGGCGGTATCGTCAGCGACACCTTATCCAGCGCCACCACGCCATTCGCGTAGGTCTTCGACAATTTGCGAATCTGCAATTCCATACAACTCCTAACTCATACGTTGCTGCCCGATGCTACAGGGCTACTCTATGCTGGCATTGTATTGAATTTAAGACGTACTGGGCAGTTGCATGCGATACACGGCATTTTCGCGTGCCCAGAGTGCAGATGGGCGGGGTGGATGGCACCCCGCTTTACCGTTGTTGGCATGTCTAGTTGCGGAACAATACCGATTCCCGGTTAAACCACCAGCGGCACAGCATCAGCAGGGCGCCTGCGATCACCGTGGTCGAGGCGAGGATCACGCCGAACATGCGGTAATCCATGGTGCCCTTGACCAGCTCCTTCATGGCCAGCGACACATTCGTCAGCGGCACCATGGCCCACATCCAGTTCAGCTCGACGCCAGGCAGCATGGCCGCCACCGTGGGCAGGATGACAAACAGCATCAATGGCGTGATCATGCCGGCCGCTTCCTTGTAGCTTTTCGCGTAGATCGAGATCGACAGCAGCAGCGAGGCAAAGATGGCGGCCGTCGGCACCAGCATCAGGGTCACCATGGCCAGGTCGGGCAAGCCGATGCTGCGCACCATGACGGCCATATTGCCTTCCAGCGAACTGCCGAAGATGGCCAGCAGGGCGCCCATGCTGCCCACCATCAGCACGGCCGAGGTCATGCCGACGGTAAACAGCACGAGGAACTTGGCCAGCACGATGGCGCTGCGCGGCACGGGCGCCAGCAGCAAGGTTTCCAGCGTGCCCCGCTCCTTTTCGCCGGCGCCCAGGTCGATGGCCGGATACATGGCCGCCGTCAGGCATACCATCAGCAGCAAATAGGGCAGCATGCCGCCGACGATGGCACCCATCTGCTCGCGCTCGTTGGCCGTCGATTGCTTGTCGAGCACGATGGGGTGCAGGGCAAAGGCCAGCTGGGCCGGGCTCAGGTTCAGGGCCGACAGCGCGTCTTCGCGCAGGCTGGCGTTATACGCCTCGACGATTTCGCGCACCCGCTGCTGGGTCACGTCGACCGTGCTGGCGCTGTTGTAGTGCAGCACTACCTTGGCTTGCTGCTGTTGCTGCAGCGCCGCTTCAAACTGGGGCGGAATGACGACGGCAAACTTGATGCTGTCGTCGCCGATGGCGCGGCGGATGTCGCCCTCGCTGGCCAGCGGCACTTCGCGCAAGTTGTGCTGCTGCGCAAAACGCGCGCTCAAGCCCGGCGAATGGTCCTTGCCGAACAGGGCGTAGCGCATTTCCGCCGTCTTGGCGTTCTTGAACATATTGTTCGAGACATAGGCGAAGCCGCCAAAGATCAGCGGCATGGCAAAGATGGGGATGAGGATGGTGAAGATCAGCGTCTTGCGGTCGCGCGTGAGTTCCAGCAACTCTTTCAGATAAATGGTCCACATGGCTCAAGCTCCCTGGTTGATGACGCTGACAAAGGCGTCGTACAAGTCCGCGCTGCCGCCCAGGTGGCGCAGTTCCTTGACCGTGCCATTGAAGGCGGTGGTGCCGCGGTTGATGATGCAGACGCGGTCGCACAGCTTTTCCACCTCGTGCAGGTGGTGCGTGGAAAAGATCAGCGGCACGCGCAGCGCCTTGTAGCTGGCGATGAAGTCGAGCAGGATCTTGGCCGACATCACGTCCAGGCCCGTCGTCGGCTCGTCGAGGATGACCACCTGCGGCTCGTGCACGACGGTGCGGGCGATCGCGCACTTCTGTTTCATGCCCGTCGACAACTGATCGGCCCGCTTGCCGCCGTATTCTTCCATGTGCAGCAAGGCAAACAACTCGTCGCAGCGGCGTTTCAGCTTGTCGGCCGGCATGCCATGCAGGCGGCCAAAGTACTCCACGTTCTCGCGCGCCGTCAGGCGACCGTACAATCCCGTCGAGCCGGACAGGAAACCGATGCTCTGGCGCGCCACCAGCGGTTGCTGCAACACGTCGACGCCGTTCACGAGGGCGCTGCCCGCGTCCGCTTGCAAGGCTGTCGACAGCAGGCGCAGGGTGGTCGTCTTGCCGGCCCCATTCGGCCCTAGCAGGCCCAGCACTTCGCCGGGGGCGCAGCTGAAACTGACGTCGCGCACGGCGTGAAACCAGCCCTCATATTCGCGCGGATCGCTGACGTGCACGGCCTTGCCCTTGTGGGGCGGCATGCGGAAACGTTTTGCCAGGTGCTTGACCTCAATCATGTGCTTCATCCATTCGACGGTGAAGAACGAGAGTAGCATGCAAAAAATGTAACTTGCAAGGTGGAAATATCGTTTGGTCTATTGAAAAAAACAGCATCTTCATGCAAGCTGGCCCGGTGAGCGCCGGCGGACGGCGCGGGAGAGCGCAATGCAAACGATCGATCAGGCGATGCAGGACAAGGTACTGGCCGTGGCCCGTGCCGGCATGACCAGTGCCGAAGCCATCGGTTTCTTCCGCGTCAGCCTGGGGCTATACTACCTGGCCGGCCTGATGACGGAGGAAACCCTCGATTTCAAGCAGATCGACGCCAGGTACAACCGTTTTATTTACCACTCGATTGGTGGCGGGCACAGCATCGCCAGCGTGTTGCAATTCATGAGCGGCGAGAAAGTCTTGCGCGTGCTGCAGTCGGAGCGTTTTCGCGCCGCGTTTGCCGAGTACTGCCCGGACATTCCCGTCGACAGCATTTTTTTCCTGATTTCACTGAACCTGGGCGTGGCGAAAAGCCTGTCCGGCCTGGACGCCGTCGGCCCCGTGGTGGACTGGATAGAGCAGGAAAAAGCGCGCACAAGTCAATAAAGCCCCGTTCACCCTGCGCGCAGCGTGGGGACGGCTGGGCCTGATCGTCCTATAATTCATGTTTTCCCTTACATGAATAGCCACGATGACCGCGAACCGCCATTTTGACCCCCTGGATCGTTTGATTGTTGGCGCCGACAAGGCCCTGCGCGTCATGGCAGGCGTGGCCTCGGCCTCGCGCCCCACGCCGGCCGCACATGCGCCCGATGCGGAACTGAGCCCGGCCGAACAGCGCCACAGCGCCGGCTTGATGCGCGTCAACCATGTGGGCGAAGTGTGCGCGCAAGCCCTGTACAACTCGCAGGCGCGTTATGCGCACAGCCCGGCCATCCGCGCCCAGTTCGACGAAGCGGGACGCGAAGAGGAAGATCACCTGGCCTGGACGGCGCAGCGCCTGACGGAACTGGGCTCGCGTCTGAGCCTGCTCAATCCCCTGTGGTATGCGGGTTCCTTTGCGCTGGGCACCATCGCCGCGCGCATGGGCGACGGCCGCAGCCTGGGTTTCGTGGTGGAAACGGAGCGCCAGGTGGAAGCGCACCTGGCCAGCCACTTGCAGGAATTGCCGCCGCAGGACGCCAAATCGCGCGCCATCGTCAAGCAGATGGCCATCGATGAAGTGGAACATGGCGCCGCCGCCCAGCGTCTGGGCGCCATCGATACGCCGGCGCCCGTCAAGGCGCTGATGGGGCTGATGGGCAAGGTTATGACGAAGACGGCGTATTACTTATAAACGTTACTTTTACCCCAGACGCAAAAACTGGGGTCGGACCCTCAGGGTCCGACCCCGGCATTTCGCCGCCGGGGGGTAAGAATTATTCTTCAATAATCTCGAACGAGTGAGTAATCTCGGCGGTTTTCGCCAGCATGATCGACGCCGAGCAATACTTGTCATGCGACAAAGCCACGGCACGTTCCACGGCCGTCGGTTTCAGGGCCTTGCCGCGCACGGTGAAGTGGAAGTGGATCTTGGTAAACACTTTCGGATCGGTCTCGGCGCGCTCGGCCTTGAGCGTCACTTCGCAGCCACTGACGGCTTCGCGCCCCCGTTTCAGGATCAGCACCACGTCATAGGCGGTGCAACCGCCCGTGCCCAGCAAGACCATTTCCATGGGGCGTGGCGCCAGGTTATGGCCGCCGCCATCGGGCGCGCCATCCATGGTCACCAGGTGGCCGGAACCCGTTTCTGCCCGAAAACTCATGCCCGACGGGCCATTCCAGCTGACTTTGCATTCCATCGTACTCTCCGAAAATTGTAAGCGTTTTGTATTGTAATAGAGGAATGCCCATCCATGTGCCGCCCGCCCGCCCGCAGCCGGCCTCGATTGCGGCTTGACGCGGCAAGACAAAGCCGCTTATAATTGTCGGCTTTCCGTTCGCTCAGGAAAAGTAAATAAGGCAGAGTCCGCATAGCAACATCGGCGGAACCACCATTTGAGCGTGTAATCTATTAGGAAGTCAACATGAAAACATTTTCCGCTAAAGGACATGAAGTCCAGCGCGATTGGTTCGTGGTTGACGCGACGGACAAAGTCCTCGGACGTGTTGCCAGCGAAGTGGCACTCCGACTGCGCGGCAAACACAAACCAGAATTTACCCCTCACGTCGATACCGGCGACTTTATCGTCGTCATCAACGCAGGCAAACTGCGTGTGACCGGTACCAAAGCTACTGAGAAAATTTACTACCGTCACTCTGGCTATCCAGGCGGCATCTACGAAACCAACTTCCAGAAAATGCAACAGCGTTTTCCAGGTCGCGCGCTTGAGAAAGCGGTCAAGGGCATGTTGCCTAAAGGCCCACTCGGCTACGCAATGATCAAGAAGCTGAAAGTGTACGCGGAAGGTTCCCATCCGCACGCTGCTCAGCAACCTAAAGCACTTGTTCTCTAAGGAACTGACATGATCGGTAATTACAATTATGGAACCGGCCGTCGCAAAAGTGCAGTGGCTCGGGTTTTTATCAAAGTTGGCACAGGCTTGATCGTTGTTAACGGCAAACCAGCAAACGAATACTTTTCGCGCGAAACGGGTCTGATGGTCATCCGTCAACCACTGGAACTGACCGGCAATGTCGAGCGTTTCGACATCAAAGTCAACGTCCATGGCGGCGGTGAGTCGGGCCAGGCTGGTGCAGTTCGTCACGGCATCACCCGCGCTCTGATCGACTACGATGCAGCGTTGAAACCGGAACTGGCGAAAGCCGGCTTCGTGACCCGCGATGCACGTGAAGTCGAGCGTAAAAAAGTTGGTCTGCGCAAAGCACGTCGCGCAAAGCAATTCTCGAAGCGTTAATTTCTACGCTACAGCACCTTTCGGGGTGCTGGTCGAAAAGCCGCTGGACTTCGGTTCCGCGGCTTTTTTGCATTTCAGCGGGATGCGCCGTTGCGCTGTAAAATACGCGAAAACCCGCAGGGGTAGCGTTTCCCCTCTTCTTTTTGCAATCTTATGCAATCTATACACAAGGAAAGAACATGATCAAAGTTGGCATCGTCGGCGGCACTGGATACACGGGCGTGGAATTGTTGCGCTTGCTCGCTACCCATCCAGATGTCGAGTTGACGGCGATTACCTCGCGCAAGGAAGATGGCTTGCCCGTTGCTGACATGTATCCTTCCCTGCGTGGCCACGTAAAACTGGCGTTTTCCTCGCCGGACAAGGCGAATCTGGAGCAGTGCGACGTGGTCTTTTTTGCCACCCCGCATGGTGTTGCCATGGCGCAAGCGCCAGCCCTGCTGGCCGCCGGCGTGAAAGTCATCGACCTGGCCGCCGACTTCCGCTTGAAAGACCAGGCCAAGTTCGAGCAGTGGTACAAGATTCCCCACACGGCGCCTGAACTGATCGAGCAAGCGGTGTACGGCTTGCCGGAACTGAACCGTGAAGATATTAAAAAAGCCAGTCTGATCGCCAACCCAGGTTGCTACCCGACCACCATGCAGCTGGGCTTTTACCCGTTGCTCAAGGCTGGCCTGGTCAACGCGGGCGGCTTGATCGCCGACTGCAAGTCGGGCGTATCCGGCGCCGGCCGCAAGGCGGAAATCGGCATCCTGTTCTCGGAAAGCAGCGACAGCTTCAAGGCCTATGGCGTGGCCGGCCACCGCCACCTGCCGGAAACGACGGCGCAACTGCAGCGCTTCACGGATGACAAAGTGGCGCTGACCTTTACGCCGCACCTGGTGCCGATGATCCGCGGCATGCATTCGACGCTGTACGCGCAGCTGAACAAGGATGTCAGCAATGAGGAATTGCAAGCCTTGTTCGAAGAGCAATACAAGGATGAGCCTTTCGTCGACGTGATGCCATTTGGCTCGCACCCGGAAACGCGCTCCACGCGCGGCTCGAACATGCTGCGCCTAGCCTTGCACCGTCCCGAAGGCGGCAATACCGTCATCGTGCTGGTGGTGCAGGACAACCTGGTCAAGGGCGCGTCCGGCCAGGCCGTGCAATGCATGAACTTGATGTTTGGCTTGAAAGAAACGGCCGGTTTGCAACACATCGCCCTGCTGCCGTAATTATCGGCGCAGGTGCTTGCGCGGGTCCGGCGTCTTTTTGCCGGACCTGTGATAAATTGGTTTGCCACCGACCCCGACAGGATGACGTTCATGTTCGAGCGCAACGCGAAAAACCCCATCGACACCCTGATCGGCGCTTCCACGCGGATCGAGGGCGACTTGCTGTTTTGCGGCGGCCTGCGCATCGATGGCCATGTGCGCGGCAACGTCACGGGCGAGCCGGGCGAACCCACGTATGTGGTGCTGGGCGAGGCGGGCCGCATCGATGGCGAAGTGCGCTGCTCCAGCCTGGTCGTCAGCGGCGAGATTAACGGCCCCGTGTATGTGTCCGAAATGCTTGAAATCCAGCCGAAAGCCCGCATTGTAGGGGAGGTCTACTACAAGGTGCTGGAAATGCACAGCGGCGCCCTGGTGCAGGGAAAGCTCAGCCGGCACGAGAGTGCCGACCCCGTGCTGCACCTGGCCGTATCGGAAATGTGAGCAGGAACAACACCGTCCAGCCGCATCAGCGGCTGCCGCAGCGCGAGTTGCGGCAACAGTCTATAATGAGTTAATGTTTTCTAGTAGGAGTGTCTGATATGAATGCCGTCGCTGAAATGCAAGATGTGATCCCTTCACCCATTATCTTTACCGATAGCGCCGCCGAAAAAGTTGCGCAGCTGATCGAAGAAGAAGGCAATCCCGACCTGAAATTGCGCGTGTTCGTGCAGGGTGGCGGCTGTTCCGGCTTCCAGTACGGTTTCACCTTTGACGAAATCGTCAATGAAGATGACACCACCATGGTCAAGAACGGCGTCCAGCTGTTGATCGATTCCATGAGCTACCAGTACCTGGTCGGCGCGGAAATCGATTACAAGGATGACCTGGAAGGTGCGCAGTTCGTGATTAAAAACCCTACCGCGACCTCCACCTGCGGTTGCGGTTCGTCTTTCTCCGTTTAAATACTAAACTGGGCAAGCAAGAAAATAGCGGATCGATGATCCGCTATTTGTGTTTTGACGTCTGCTCAACGCGGATACAGCGCCCCCAGTACTCGTAAACCCTGCGCGCCCGTCACGGCCGGCAAGTTGCCAGGCTTGCGCTGTGTAAAACGCCAGGCCAGCCAGGCGAAGGCCAGCGCCTCGACCTGGCTGGGCGCGACGCCCAGGGCTGCCGTCGACTCCACCGCCATGCCCGGCAATTCAGCGGCCAGCGCCGCCATCAGACTGGCGTTCTGCGCGCCGCCGCCACACACATACACGTTTTCCGCCTGCGCCCCGTCGCGCAAAATAGCGTGCGCCAGGCTGGCCGCCGTCAGCTGCGTCAAGGTCGCCTGCACGTCGGCCGGCTGGGCTTGCGGATAGCTGGCCAGCTTGCTTGTCAGCCAGTCGGCATGGAACAGGTCGCGTCCCGTGCTTTTCGGCGCCGGCAAGTCAAAATACGGTTCGTTGAGCAATTCTGCCAGCAGGGCAGGGATGACCTGGCCCGTGGCGGCCCAGGCGCCGTTGGCGTCGTAGGGCTGGCCCAGGTGCTGCAAGACCCAGCCATCCATCAGCGCATTGCCGGGCCCCGTGTCGTAGCCCGTTACCGTGCCGTCCGCATGCAGCACGCTGATATTGCTGATGCCGCCGATATTGGCCAGCACGCGCGTGTGGCCGGGCACATTGAAAATGGCCTGGTGGAAGGCGGGCACCAGTGGCGCGCCCTGGCCGCCGGCGGCCACGTCGCGGCTGCGCAAGTCGGCGACGACATCGATGCCCGTCAGTTCGGCCAGCAAGGCCGGGTTGTTCAACTGGCGCGTAAAGCCCAGCTCGGGGCGATGGCGGATGGTCTGGCCATGTGCGCCGATGGCGGCGATGGCTTCCGGGCCGATGCCTGCGTTGCTCAAGAGCATGGCGACGCAGTCGGCGTAATGGCGCACGAGCTGATTTGCGGCCAGTGCTTCGCGTTCGATTTCATTCTGGCCAGCACTTTGCAGGGCCATCAGGTCGGCGCGCAGGCTGGTGGGGAAGGGAATGTACGCATCGCCCAGGCTGCGCGTGCCCTCGTCGGAAAAGTCGACCAGCGCACCGTCAACGCCATCGAGGCTGGTGCCCGACATTAAACCGATATACAGCATGGGTGTTTCCTTGCGTGCGTAAGTGATGGGGGACATTGTGCCGCATTTGTGCCGTACGCAAAAGCACGTGGAAAAAACAAAGGCACCGGCCATCTGCATGGGCGGTGCCTTTGTTGTTGCCCGAAGGCGGTGTTGCAGTGTCTCTTAACGCGACGCCAGTGCCGTGTCGTTCGGACGCAGCAGGGTGAAGCGGTGCATCATGTCGGCGGAGACCATGCGGAAGCGGCTCAGCTCGGCGGCCGTCAGCGGCGCCTGGGCTTGTACGTTCAGCTTGCTTGGATCTTGTGCCACGCCGCCGACGCGGAATTCATAGTGCAAATGGGCGCCCGTGGACCAGCCGGTGGTGCCGACGTAGCCGATCACATCGCCCTGGCTCACTTTTTGACCTTTTTTCAGGCCCGAAGCGAAGCGGCTCATGTGGGCGTAGGCGGTCGTGTAGTTGGCCCAGTGTTTCAGGACAACAACATTGCCGTAGCCGTTTTGCATGCCGACGGAATCGACCACGCCATCGCCCGAAGCGCGGATAGGGGTGCCCGTTGCTGCAGCGAAATCGATGCCCTTGTGCGCTTTCCAGTTGCCGGAAATCGGGTGTACGCGCATGGAGAAGCCGGACGAGATGCGGGAGAATTCGAGTGGGGATTTCAGGAAGGCTTTTTTGAGGGACTTGCCGTCGAAGCTGTAGTAACCGCCGCCTTGCTTGCTGGCTGGGTCTTCGAACCAAACGGACTGGTAAGTCGTGCCGCGGTTGGTGAATTCACCGGCCAGGATGCGGCCCGCTCGGACGAATTCGCCATCTTGCCAGAATGTTTCGTAGACCACGTTGAACGAGTCGCCGCGTTTCAGGTCGGAGCGGAAGTCGATATTGGTAGAGAACATTTCCACGATTTGCGCGGAAATCGAGTCTGGCAGGCGGGTGCCGTCCAGGCTGGAGTCGGTGGCGGCGAACAGGGTGGAAGTAATCTTGCGCGCATGCATTTCAACGCGGCGTTCCAGCTGGGCTGCCACTTCCGTGGCCACGAACTTGTCGCCCTTGCGGGTGATCAGGATGTTCTTGACCGATTTGTCCGTGCCGTCGACGAGCGTGGCGCGCATCCAGTTGAGGTCGCCGTTTTCGGTCGTTTGCGCTTGCACGCGCTTGCCCGATTTCAGCAACATCACGCCGCGCGCGATCTTGTCGGTTTTGATGAAATTGGCGGCCGCCGGATCATCCACGCCGAGACGGGTCAGCAGGGTGGCGAGGGTATCGCCAGCGCGGACTTTTTCTTCGTGGGTGAAATTCTGGTCTACCTGTTCCATCGCGGAAATTTGCGAGGCGAGATCAGGCATTTCCAGGTTCTGGGCGATGGACGTCACCGGCAGATCGGAAGCGTCGGGCGCCATGGGCGACACGGCGACCGCGCCGAAAGCGGCCACGGCGAGCAGCACTGCGGAGGCGCCAATAATGCGTGCCTTGCGTGTCGTCGTCAGCTGTGTGTACAAGCGTGAGCCTGTGATTTTATGTATAGGGTTCATGCAATCAGTTAAAATTTGCCCTTGAACGATTCGTGAACTAGTGCTCTTTGTTATTGTTATTTTGGTTCGCTCATACGGCAAGATTGATGGGATCGAGCATTATAGCAAACTCCGCAAACCTACTACCATTTTGAGATCTACAGTCAAATTTTATGGAAATCAACACCACCGCATCGCCTACAAAGGCTAACGCCGCTCAGACCGCGCTTCCGCTGTCGGACAGAGTACAAGAAGCCCTCGCGATTACCAAGCGTGGCGTCGACGAACTCTTGATCGAAAGCGAATTTGCGCAAAAATTAGCACGCTCCGAGAAAACCGGTGTTCCGCTGCGCATCAAACTGGGCCTGGACCCGACTGCACCCGACTTGCATCTAGGCCACACTGTCGTGCTGAACAAGATGCGCCAGTTGCAAAACCTGGGTCATCAAGTCATTTTCCTCATTGGCGACTTCACTTCGATGATCGGCGACCCTTCAGGCCGCAACGTCACGCGCCCGCCTTTGACCCGCGAACAGATCGAGATTAACGCGATGACGTATTTCGCGCAAGCATCTTTAGTATTGGACGCCAGCAAGACCGAGATCCGCTATAACTCCGAGTGGTGCGATCCGCTGGGCGCGCGCGGCATCATCCAGCTCGCTTCCCACTACACGGTGGCGCGCATGATCGAGCGCGACGACTTCACCAAACGCTTCCAGGGCGGCATTCCTATTTCCGTGCATGAATTCCTGTACCCGCTGATGCAGGGCTACGACTCGGTAGCCCTGAAGTCGGACCTGGAACTGGGCGGCACGGACCAGAAGTTCAACCTGCTGGTGGGCCGCGAACTGCAAAAGCAGTACGGACAGGAACAGCAGTGTATTTTGACCATGCCGCTGCTGGAAGGTTTGGACGGCGTGGAAAAAATGTCCAAGTCGAAGAATAACTACATCGGCATCACGGAACCGGGCAACACCATGTTCGCCAAGCTGATGAGTATTTCCGACGTCATGATGTGGCGCTACTACGAACTGCTGTCGTGGCGCTCGATCGCCGAACTTGCCCAGCTGAAGCGCGAAGTCGAGGAAGGCCGTAATCCGCGCGATGCCAAGGTTGCGTTGGCGCAAGAGATCGTCGCCCGTTTCCATTCGCAGCAGGCGGCCGAAGATGCACTGGCCGACTTCGTCAACCGCTCGAAGGGCGGCATTCCCGACGATATCCCGGAAGTAAGCCTGGCTGGCGCACCGCTGGGCATCCCGCAATTGCTCAAGCAAGCAGGCCTGTGCCCATCCACGTCGGAAGCCATGCGCAAGATCGACCAGGGCGGCGTGCGCATCGACGGCACCGTCATCAGCGACAAGGGCTTGCAAGTGGCGGCCGGCGAATTCGTGTTGCAAGTTGGCAAGCGCAGTTTCGCGCGCGTCACCTTGACGGCATGATCGCGCTGCTGCAGCGCGTTACGCAGGCAAAGGTTGACGTTGCCGGCGCCACCATCGGCGCCATCGACGCCGGCCTGATGGTGCTGGTGTGTGCGGAGCGGGGCGATACGGAGAAGGAAGCGGACGCCCTGCTGACCAAGCTGCTTGGCTACCGCGTGTTTGCCGACGAAGCGGGCAAGATGAACCGCAGTGTGACGGACGTGGCCGGCGGCTTGCTGCTGGTGCCGCAGTTCACCCTCGCGGCCGACACCAAGTCCGGCACGCGTCCGTCGTTCACGCCGGCAGCCGCGCCGCAGGACGGTTTGCGCCTGTTCACGCATTTCGTGGAACAGGCGCGCCACCGCCATGCGAGCGTGCAAACGGGGCAGTTCGGTGCCGACATGCAAGTGTCGCTGACGAACGACGGCCCCGTCACCTTCTGGCTACAAGTGAACGCAAAGCAATAACTAAAAAAATATAAAGAGGAGCAAGCGATGAAATTGTGGAGCGAGACGTTTCGTGATGGCGGCCTGATGCCGGCCGAGTATGCTTTTGCCGAGATCGATCCGGCCAGCCGCGTGCGCCTCGCTGGCAACCGCAATCCCCATCTGGCCTGGGATGAGGTGCCGAGCGGCACCGAGTCGCTGGCCCTGTTCTGCATCGACCCCGATGCGCCGCAAGACGCCAGCCTGGCCAACCGCGATGACCAATCGCTGCCGCTGACGGCGCCGCGCGGCGACTTTTATCACTGGAGCTTGCTCGACTTGCCGCCAGCCATGCGGGTCATTGCCGCCGGAGAGTTTTCCAGCGGCATCACGCCACGCGGCAAGCCTGCTGGTACTGTGTTGCGCCAGGGCATCAATGACTACACGGGCTGGTTTGCCGGCGATGCCGCCATGGCCGGTGATTATTACGGCTATGATGGCCCGTGCCCGCCGTGGAATGACGAGCGCATCCACCACTACATCTTCCGCCTGTATGCGCTCGACGTGCCGCGCCTGGCGCTGCCCGAGCGTTTTACGGGGCAGCAAGCGCATGCCGCCTTGTACGGCCACATCCTTGACGAAGCCCAGCTCGTCGTCGCCTATTCGCTCAACCCCGAACTGGCACTTACCCTGAAGAAATAAAGCATGAGCACCACGATTTTACTGATACGCCATGGCGAAACGGCCTGGAATGCGGGCCGCCGCCTGCAGGGCCATATCGACATCGCCTTGAACGAGGCGGGCCTGGCGCAAGCGGGGGCGCTGGGGCAGGCGCTGGCGGACGAACCGCTGGCCGCCATCATCGCCAGCGATCTGCAGCGCGCCCAGCAGACGGCGCAAGCCGTGGCTGACGTGAACAAGTTGCCCGTGCAGACGGACCCCCTGCTGCGCGAGCGCTGCTATGGCGCTTTCGAAGGCTTGCTGTATGCCGACATCGCCGCGCGCCATCCGCACGAGTATGCGCAATGGCAATCGCGGCAGATCGATGCCGTGATGCCGTCGGGCGAACGCGAGGCCGAAAGTTTCCGCCAGTTCTATGCGCGCGCGAATGGCGCCATCGCCCGCTGGGCCGGGCAATATGACGGTCAGACGATCGCCATCGTGGCGCATGGCGGCGTGCTCGAGTGCGCCTACCGCGAAGCGGTCGGCATGACGCTCGACAGTCCACGCGACTTCCAGGTGAAAAATGCCAGCGTCAACCGTTTTTCGTATGCCGACGGCAAGCTGCATTTAGTGCACTGGGGAAATATCGAACATCTGAGCGCGCCCGCGATGGACGAGCTGGGCTAAGCGGCCCCAGCGTCACTCTGACGCACTAATGCAAAAAATAGTGCTTATTAAATAGGCAGGGAATCGGTTAAAATAGCAGGTTCCCCCGTCCATTCCAGGTTCTTCAGTGCAAATCGGCCCTCACATTCTGCGCAACAACGTTTTCGTCGCTCCCATGGCGGGCGTGACGGATCGGCCTTTCCGCCAGTTGTGCAAGCAGCTGGGTGCCGGCTATGCCGTGTCGGAAATGGCGGCGTCGAATCCGCGCCTGTGGGCGACGGAAAAAAGCGCCCGCCGCACGGACCACGAAGGCGAAATGGAGCCGAAGGCCGTGCAAATCGCCGGTGCCGATCCGCAAGACCTGGCCGATTGCGCCAAGTTCAACGTGGACCGGGGCGCGCAGATCATCGACATCAACATGGGTTGCCCCGTCAAAAAAGTGTGCAACAGCTGGTGCGGTTCGGCCCTGCTGCAAAACGAAAGCCTGGTCGAAAAGATCTTGCACGCCGTCGTCAATGCCGTCGACGTGCCCGTCACCCTGAAATTTCGCACGGGCTGGAACCGCGAAAACAAGAATGCCCTGAAAATCGCCCGCATCGCCGAGCAGGCCGGTATCCAGATGCTGACCTTGCACGGCCGTACGCGCGCCGATGGCTACAAGGGCGATGCCGAATACGAAACTATTGCTGCTGTGAAAGCATTGGTGGGCATCCCCGTGGTAGCCAATGGCGACATTACCAGCCCGGAAAAGGCCCGCTTTGTGCTCGATCAAACGGGCGCCGATGCCGTCATGATCGGCCGCGCGGCGCAGGGCCGGCCGTGGATTTGTCGTGAAATCGACCATTTTTTGCGCACCGGCGCCTTGTTGCCAGCGCCCTACGTGGATGAAGTGCGTACCCTGATGGACGAGCATTTGCGCGCCCATTACGCTTTTTATGGCGAATTCCTCGGTGTGCGCACGGCGCGCAAGCACATCGGCTGGTATGTGAAAGACTTGGAAGGCGGCGAAGCGTTCCGACAGCAAATGAACTTGCTGGAATCGACGGACGCGCAATTGCTGGCCGTAGATCAATTTTTTGAGTCGCAATGGAAATTTGGCGAGCGGTTACAATACCGCCTCTCCGAATCGAGTGAAAGTGGCCTGATCGATGTGATCAAACCTATGGCCACGGCAGCATGAGCAGATAGCAACAAGCAGCGTAAATCAGTGACCAGCAGTACAAGGGCGAGCGCCTATACAGAGCGTCATGCAATATTAATTACAACACCGAGGCAAGAGGGCAGCACGCGGACCGCATGAGCGGCGCGGCACCGGATTGCCAGGTGTTCAGCCGGTTGAAGCATAAAAATGAGCAAAGAAAGCATTCAGGAAGTCGTACAGAAAAGTCTAGAAGATTACTTCAATGACCTGGGCGAACAGCAAGCATCGAATATCTACGACATGGTCGTGCTGACCGTGGAAAAGCCCATCCTGGAAGTCGTGATGACACGCGCCGATGGCAACCAGTCGCACGCCGCGCAGATGCTGGGCATCAACCGCAATACCCTGCGCAAGAAATTGCAGGAGCACGGTTTGCTGTAATGCCGGCATGCAAGTGACGCCAAGATTTGAATCCGCCGCCGCCTCAGCCAGACGACTGAGTGGCGCCATTCGCCAAGAACACTTAACCACCTAGCCACAGCCATGATCAAACAAGCTCTTCTCTCCGTTTCCGACAAGACCGGCGTTCTCGAATTCGCCCGCGCCCTGTCTGCCCTGGGCGTCAACCTCCTCTCCACGGGCGGCACCGCCAAATTGCTGGCAGACAACGGTGTTCCCGTCACGGAAGTTGCCGATTACACGGGTTTCCCGGAGATGCTCGATGGCCGTGTGAAGACCCTGCACCCGAAAGTGCATGGCGGTATCCTGGCGCGCCGCGATTTCCCTGAGCACATGGCGAAACTGGTCGAACACGACATGCCGACCATCGACATGGTGGTGGTCAATCTGTACCCGTTCCAGGGCACGGTTGCCAAGGCCGATTGCACGCTGGAAGACGCCATCGAAAACATCGATATCGGCGGCCCGACCATGCTGCGCTCGGCAGCCAAGAACCACAAGGACGTGGTCGTCATCTGCGACCCGACCGACTACGACGCGGTGCTGGCGGAAATGCGCTCCGCCGACGGCAAGGCAGGCGATGTCAGCTATGACACCAAGTTCATGCTGGCGAAAAAAGTCTTTGCGCACACGGCGCAATACGATGGCGCCATCACCAACTACCTGACCAGCCTGGGCCCGACGAAGGTGCACGCCGAGCGTGGCGCCTATCCGCACATCCTCAACGTTGCCTTTGAGAAAGTGCAAGACATGCGTTACGGTGAAAACCCGCACCAGAGCGCCGCCTTCTACCGCGACCTGGTCACCACCGATGGCGCGCTGGCCAACTACCGTCAGCTGCAAGGCAAGGAATTGTCGTACAACAACATCGCCGATGCCGATGCGGCCTGGGAATGCGTGAAGAGCCTGGGCGGTTTCGAGCAAAGCGCTGCTTGCGTCATCGTCAAGCATGCCAACCCATGCGGCGTGGCGCTGGGCAAGAATGCGGCCGAAGCGTATGCGCGCGCCCTGCAGACAGACCCGACTTCCGCGTTTGGCGGCATCATCGCCTTCAACACGGAACTCGACGGCGCCACCGCCGGCGAAATCGCCAAGCTGTTCGTGGAAGTGCTGATCGCCCCGTCGTTCTCCGCGGAAGCGAAACAGATTCTGTCGAGCAAGCAAAACGTGCGCATGCTGGAAATCCCGTTGGGCAATGGCGTCAACGCCATGGACTTCAAGCGCGTGGGTGGCGGTCTGCTGGTGCAATCGCCGGACGCTAAAAACGTCGGTATCGGTGACTTGCGCGTGGTCAGCAAGCTGCAACCAACACCACAGCAATTGTCCGACCTGATGTTCGCCTGGAAAGTGGCGAAATTCGTCAAGTCGAACGCCATCGTTTTCTGCGGCAATAACATGACCCTGGGCGTGGGTGCTGGCCAGATGAGCCGTATCGACTCGGCCCGCATCGCTTCCATCAAGGCGCAAAACGCGGGCCTGTCGCTGACCGGTTCCGTGGTGGCGTCGGACGCCTTCTTCCCGTTCCGCGACGGCCTCGACGTCGTCGTCGATGCGGGCGCGACCTGCGTCATCCACCCGGGCGGCTCCATGCGCGACCAGGAAGTGATCGATGCGGCGGACGAGCGCGGCGTGGTCATGCTCTACACGGGCACGCGTCACTTCCGTCATTAATTAAACCCAACGGCAAATGCTGGGGTCAGACCCGCCGGGTCTGACCCCGGATGTTGCTTGTGGGGTGACGATGTATAGAACGGCAGGCATCGGTTATTCACCGGTGCCTGCCGTATTCATTATAGAATCTGGCGATGATTATTCTTGGCATCGATCCTGGCCTGCGCACCACCGGCTTTGGGGTCATTGAAAAACACGGCAACAAGCTGCGCTATATCGCGTCGGGGACTGTCAAGACGGGTTCCGAAGGGGAATTGCCGCCGCGCCTGAAGATCATCCTGCAGGGTGTGAGCGAAATTGTCGGCACCTACCAGCCCGATTGCGCGGCCATCGAAAAAGTGTTTGTCAACGTCAATCCCCAATCGACTTTGCTGCTGGGCCAGGCGCGCGGCGCGGCCATTTGCGCGCTCGTGCATGCCGACCTGTCGGTGGCCGAATATACGGCGCTGCAAGTGAAACAGGCTGTCACAGGTCATGGCAAGGCGGCCAAGGAGCAGGTGCAGGAAATGGTGTCGCGGCTGCTGTCCTTGCCCGGCTTGCCCGGCACGGATGCGGCCGATGCGCTGGGTGTGGCCATTTGCCATGCCAACAGCATCGATGCGCTGGCTATGCTCGGCGCGCTGGCGCCGCAACTGCAGGGTCTGCGCATGAAGCGCGGCCGTTTAGTGGGATAAGCGCATGGCCCTCACATATATACATAACATTAGGAACACGCGATGATAGGCCGTCTCTCCGGTATTTTGCTTGAAAAGAATCCGCCACAATTGCTGGTCGATTGCCAGGGCGTCGGCTACGAAGTCGACGTGCCGATGAGCACCTTTTACAATTTGCCCCACGTGGGCGAAAAAGTCGTGCTGTTCACGCACCAGGCCATCCGCGAAGATGCGCATCTGCTGTTTGGTTTCGGCAATGCGGCCGAGCGGGCCGTGTTCCGCCAGTTGATCAAGATCACGGGTGTGGGCGCGCGCATGGCCTTGTCGATTCTCTCCGGCATGACGATTGCCGACCTGGCGCAGGCGATCACCTTGCAGGATTCGGGCCGTCTGGTGAAAGTACCGGGCATAGGCAAGAAGACGGCCGAACGTCTGCTGCTGGAACTGAAGGGCAAGATCGGTGCGGATCTCGGCCCGCTTGGCGCACACGCTGCGCCCGATGCGCAGTCCGATATCCTCAATGCCCTGCTGGCGCTGGGCTACTCGGACAAGGAAGCAATGGCGGCCGTGAAAAACGTGCCGGCCAGCAGTGGCGTCTCGGACGGCATCAAACTGGCGCTCAAGGCGCTGTCGAAAGGCTAACGGGAACACGGCATGAGCATCCAGACCGATATCTTCACGGAGCAGCGCATCATCGACGCGGCGCCCATCTCGCATAACGAAGAGGCCATCGAACGAGCCTTGCGCCCGAAGCAGTTAGATGAGTATGTGGGGCAGGAAAAGATCCGCGACCAGCTCGAGATTTTCATCACGGCCGCGCGCCAGCGCAAGGAAGCGCTCGACCACACCTTGCTGTTCGGCCCGCCGGGCCTGGGCAAGACGACCCTGGCGCACATCATCGCGCGCGAAATGGGCGTCAATTTGCGCCAGACCTCCGGCCCCGTGCTGGAGCGCCCGGGCGACCTGGCGGCGATTTTGACGAACCTGGAAGCGAACGACGTCCTGTTCATCGATGAAATTCACCGCCTGTCGCCTGTTGTCGAAGAAATTTTATATCCGGCGCTTGAGGATTATCAAATCGATATCATGATTGGCGAAGGCCCGGCCGCCCGTTCCGTGAAGCTCGATTTGCAACCGTTTACATTGGTTGGCGCCACCACGCGCGCCGGCATGCTGACCAACCCGCTGCGCGACCGCTTCGGCATCGTCGCGCGGCTGGAGTTTTATAACACGGCCGAATTGACGAAGATCGTCACGCGCAGCGCCGCCTTGCTGAAAGCTCCCATCGACCCGGAAGGCGCGCATGAAATCGCCCAGCGCGCGCGCGGCACTCCCCGCATCGCCAACCGCCTGCTGCGCCGCGTGCGCGATTTCGCTGAAGTCAAAAGCAATGGCGAGATCACCAAGGTGGTGGCCGACCGCGCGCTGGCCATGCTCGACGTCGATTCCGCCGGCTTCGACGTGATGGACCGCAAGCTGCTCGAAGCCGTGCTGTTCAAGTTCGGCGGCGGCCCCGTCGGCATCGGCAACCTGGCCGCCGCCATCGGCGAAGCGGCCGATACCATCGAAGACGTGCTGGAACCGTATCTGATACAGCAAGGTTTCCTGCAGCGCACGCCCCGTGGCCGCGTCGCCACGCCGGCCGCCTATTTGCACTTCGGCGTCAGCGCGCCGCGCATGAGCCCGGGCGGTGAAGCGTGGGAACTGTGATGGCGGACACTGGCCAGGGCGGACAGCCGCCCGGCATGCAAATCTGGATCGACGCCGATGCCTGTCCCGTCGTCATCAAGGAAATTTTGTACCGCGTGGCCGAGCGCCTGGAATTGCCGCTCACCCTGGTCGCCAACCAGGGCTTGCGCGTGCCGCCCTCGCGTTTCATCCGCACCGTGCAAGTGCCGTCCGGCGCGGACGTGGCCGACCAGGAAATCGTCCGCCTGCTCAATCCCGGCGACCTGGTCATCACGGGCGACATCCCGCTGGCCGCCGACGTGCTGGCCAAGGGCGGCTTTGCGCTGAACCCGCGCGGCGAGTTTTATACGAAAGACAATATCGCCCAGCAACTGACGATGCGCGCCTTCATGGAAGAGTTGCGCAGCGGCGGTGTCGATACGGGCGGGCCTGCCGCCTTCAGCCAGTCCGACCGGCAACAGTTCGCCAACAGCCTGGACCGGCACCTGAGCAAGCATCACCGCAAGCCTGCAGTGGTAGTGGCAGTGCGGCAGACGTAAAAAAAACCGGCAAGCCGGTTTTTTTACGCGTCAGTTTGATCTAGCGCACAACTTTTCGCGTGCCCACCACTTCCACCGTTACGCGGCGGTTCTTGGCGCGCCCGGCGGCACTCGTGTTGTCGGCTACCGGCTGCGTTTCTCCCTTGCCTTCCGTGTAGACGCGGCTCGTTTCCACACCTTGCGCCACCAGGTAAGCCTTGACGGCTTCGGCGCGGCGCTGCGACAGTTTCTGGTTGTAGGCGTCGGAACCGACGGCATCCGTATGGCCGACCGTGACGATGACTTCCAGATCCATGCCCGTCAATTGACCGAGTAGCTGGTCCAGTGCCGCCTTGCCTTGCGGCTTCAGCGTCGATTGATCGAAATCAAACAACGCTTCGGAGGCAAACGACACTTTTTCCGCCACGGGCACCGGTGCGGGCTTGGCTTCGATCAGCGGTGCCGGCATGGCGACGACAGGGGCGACTTCGGGCGCCGGCTGGTAGGCGGGCGTGGCACTGGCCGGGCGGCCCAGTTTATACACGAGGCTGACGGAATACAGGTCCGCATCGCCACGGTTGCCCACGGCGTCGTTCAAGCGATAACGCTCGACTTCGCCGCGCAGGGCCAGCGCTTCGCTGAACTTGTATTCCAGGCCCAGGCCCAGTTTGGCATTGAGCTTGCGCTCGCTGGCATGGGTATTGGTCGAACCCAGCAGGCGGTTGCCGCTGAATTCCGTGTTGGTCTTGGTGTAGTGCATGCCGACACGTCCCAGCAAGAACAGTCGCTGCGACAGCGGCAGCTGGCCCAGCAAGTCCAGGTTCACGCCGCGGAAGGCCGCTTGTCCGTTCAGCACGCCGTTGCCGCTGGTGGTGGACTGGAAATCGAACTTGCCCAGGTCAAAGTAGCCCCCTTCCACGGCGAAGTACTGGTTCAGTTGGCGGCCGACAAACAGCTTATAGCCGGTGTCGCGCTGATCCTTGCTAAAGCCGGTGACGGTTTCGCCGTTGGCGGCCAGGCTGGCGCGCAGGCGCGGCTCGTCGATGGTGGCGCGCGACTGGCCCACGCCCGCGCCGATGTACCAGGCGCTGTTGGCCCAGTCCGGGTTGATGAAAGTGTTGTCTTGCGCCTGCGCCGATTGCGCCGCCAGCAAGGCGCCGGTCATGACGCTCAGGGCGCCCAGTGTGTGTGCGATAGTCATCGTCATGTTCCGATTATTTGGTGATCTGGTTGTTGCGCAGGGTAACGGCGGCAGCCGTCAGCACGCGGCCATTGAGCAAGGTCGTGTTGTCGCCCACCGTGATGGCAGCCGATTGGCCCAGGATATTGCCCTTGAAGACGCTGTTCGCGGCCAGGGTGGTGGGGCCGACGGGCAGCCAGCTGACGTTGTCGGCCGTGGCGCCATTGTTCAGGGCAACGATGGAGTTGACGGTCGAATCCAGGGTCAATGCCGTGCGGAAGATATACACGCCAGGACCGTTCAGTGTCAACGTGCCCGTGATGCTGATGGCACCCGCATAGCAATACACGCCAGGGCCGAAGGTTTGTCCGCCGAGGTCGATGCCGCCAGCAAAGCTGACGTCGCAAGTGCGGCTATTGCCGTTCGTGATCGCCGCTTGCAAATCCGTCATGGCGCCGGCCAGGATGGCGCCCGACTTGTAATTGCTAAAGCCGGCCGCCTGGGTCGGATCGGTGGTTTGCGAAGGCGCACCGACGTCGCCCGTGATCAGGGTGGTGCCGCCCGAATTGTTCGTGATCGAAGTGCCGGCCAGCACACCGAACGGTGCCGCGCGGCCCAGAATGATCGGGTTCAGGACGGGCGGGATGGCGACTGCGGTGACGGTCAACAACGCGCTGCCCGACTGGCCGCCGGCCGTGGCCGTGATGTTGCTGGTGCCGGCAGCGATACCGGTGGCGACGCCCGTGTTCAGTACGCTGGCGTTGGCAACGGTGCCCGAGGTCCAGATGGCGCCGTTGGTGACGACGGCGTTCGAGCTGTCCGAATAGGTTGCGGTGGCAACGAATTGCTGCGTGGCGCCGACAGCGATGCTGGCGGTGGCCGGCGTGACGGCGATGCTGACGATGGTGGCGGCAGGCACGGTGACGGTGCTGCTGGCCGTCTTGCCGTTGAAGCTGGCATTCATGACGCTGCTACCAAAGGCAACGCCGGTGACGAGGCCATTGCTGGCGACGGTGGCCGAGGCGGGCGTGACTGAAACGAAGCTGCTGCCGCTCGTGACGTTGACGCTGCTGCCATCCGAATACGTGGCAAGGACGGCCAGCTGGCGCGTCGCGGCGACGGGCACGATGGGGTTTTGCGGCGTGACGGCGATAGCCAGCAAGGTGGCTGGCGTGACGGTTAGCACGGTGCTGGCCGTCAGCGTGCCCGTGGTGGCCGTTATCTGCGTGGTACCGGCAACCTTGCCGAGCGCCAAGCCGCCAGCGGCGATGCTGGCCGTGGCGGGGCTGGCCGAGGCAAAGGCCGAGACGGCCGTGACGTCGCGAGTGGCGCCGTCGCTGAAGCTTCCGGTCACTGCGAATTGCTGCGTTGCGCCGATGGCGATGGAGGGCGCAAGCGGCGTGATGGCGATCGCCGTCAAGGTGGCGGGCGAGACGGTCAACTGGGCCGCCGCGCTCTTGCCGCCAAACGTGGCGCTGATGCTGCTGCTGCCGGCGCTGACGCCGGCGGCGATGCCGCTGCTGGCATTGACGCTGGCTGCAGCAGGCGTGGCCGATGTCCAGGCCGCCTTGGCGCTGACGTCCTGCGCGGAGCCGTCGCTATACGTGGCGATGGCCGTGAATTGCTGGCCCGCGCCGATGGCGACTGTGGCCGTGGCTGGCGTGACGGCCAGGCTGGACAAGGTGGCAGCCGGCAAGCCGAGGATGGGATCGCGTCCCTGGTCGCCGCCGCCGCAGCCGGCCAGGGCGGCCATGGCCAGCAAGCCTGCCGAGACGAGCAGCGGGTTCAGATATCGTTTGAAGAGGTTCATGTGCGTTCCTTTGTGCATGGCAGTCACTGCCGGGCATCTGCGGATGAGGTCATCCTGCAGAGCCATGCCGCCCTTCGCTACAGGGCGATGGCGTCACAGGCATGCACTATTTCATTTAGGAAACTGGAGGTATGTGCGCTGGCGCGCTTAGCTTCCCCGCAGTTGGAAATACCTTGAAATGAGAAGAATTCGGCCTGGAAAACAACAGGTGTGGCGCAGGTGGACGCAAAAAAGCCGGCGCATGGCCGGCTTTGACAGGGCAGGGCGTGCGTTAATTACTCTTCGCGCAACCACGTCTGCGAGCGGCCAAACATCGGCACGCCAACATAGCCGCGCACTTGCAGCTTGGTGCCGCCTTCCGTCAGCTCGGCCTTGCTTTTATAGACCTTGCCGGTGGCCGGATCCGTGATTTCGCCGCCCGTCCATTCCTTGCCGTCATATTTCAGGCCCGACAGGATCACCAGGCCGATGACGGGCTGGTCCTTGTTGGCGCCCGTGCATTTGTCGCACTTGGGGTTTTGATCTTCATTCGGGCCGCGGAACAGCTTGTCGATCTTGCCTTGCAAGACGCCGTTGCTTTCCGTGATGACGACGAGGGATTTCGGCTTGCCGCTGGCGTCGTCGATGGTTTTCCACGTGCCGACGGGGGTGTAGTTGCCGTCGCGCGCGGTGGCGCTGCCGGCGATGGCCAGGGCGGCCACCAGTACGCTTGCTTTGAATAGTTTATGCATCGCTAGTCTCCTGTGGTTTTTTTGATCTGTTACGAAACAGTATATATACCAAGGCAAGACCAGCTATCTTGCGCGGCGTCACGGATGACGCCGCGCAATCCTTCCAAACTTGCCTTATGCGCTGGCTAGTTTAGCAAACTGTTCGCGCAATTTTTCAATTGTGGCCGAAAAACTGAGCAAACGCTCGTTTTCTTGGGCAACGATGGCGGCAGGGGCGCGCGCGACGAAGCTTTCATTGCCTAATTTACTATTAACTTTGGCAATTTCTGCTTCGATGCGGGCGATTTCCTTGCCCAGGCGCTCGCGTTCGGCAGCCACGTCGATTTCCACTTTCAGCATCAGCTTGGTGGTGCCGACGATGGCGACGGCCGCTGGCGAGTCCGGCAGCGTATCGACGATCTGCACTTCGGCCAGCTTGCCCAGCGACTGGATGTACGGTGCGTACGAGGCCAGCGCGGCCTTTTCCGTCGCATTGCCCGCTTCGACGATCAGCGGCACGCGCACGGAAGGCGAGATTTGCATTTCGCCGCGCAAGTTGCGCGTCGCATCCGTCAAGGCTTTCAGCTGCTGCATCCACGCTTCGGCCGATTCGTCGATCTTGTCGGTGTTGGCGATCGGGTACGGCTGCATCATGATGGAATCACCTTCCGCCTTGAGCGTCTTGCCGGCCAAAGGCGCCACCGTCTGCCACAGCGCTTCCGTGACAAACGGGATGATCGGATGGGCCAGGCGCAGCACCACTTCCAGCACGCGCAGCAGGGTGTGGCGGGTGGCGCGCTGCTGGCCTTCCGTGCCTTGTTGGACTTGTACTTTGGCGACTTCCAGGTACCAGTCGCAATACTCGTCCCAGACGAATTTGTAGATGGTGGCGGCGATATTGTCGAAACGGAAGTCTTCAAAGCCCTTGGCCACGTCCAGTTCCGCCTTTTGCAGCAGCGAGATGATCCATTTGTCGGCTTGCGACAGGTCGGCGTCGTTCGGCGTGCAATCCTTGCCTTCCGTATTCATCATGACGAAACGGGTGGCGTTCCACATCTTGTTGCAGAAGTTGCGGTAGCCTTCGCAGCGGCCCAGGTCGAAATTGATGTTGCGGCCTAGCGAGGCATAGCTGGCCATGGTGAAGCGCACGGCGTCCGTGCCGTAGGCCGAAATGCCTTCCGGGAATTCCTTGCGCGTCGCCTTGGTGATCTTTTCCGCGTCGCGCGGGTTCATCAGGCCGGTGGTGCGCTTGACGATCAAGCCTTCCAGGTCGATGCCGTCGATCAGGTCGATCGGGTCCAGGGTGTTGCCCTTCGACTTGGACATTTTTTGCCCCGTCGAATCGCGCACCAGGCCATGCACGTAGACGGTTTCAAACGGCACCTTGCCCGTGAAGTGCGCCGTCATCATGACCATGCGCGCGACCCAGAAGAAGATGATGTCGAAACCCGTTACCAGCACGGACGATGGCAGGAAAGCCTTCATGTCCGGCGTTTCTTCCGGCCAACCCATGGTCGAGAACGGCACCAGGGCGGACGAGAACCACGTGTCGAGCACGTCGTCGTCGCGCTTCAACGGGCCCGCGCTGCCGGCGGCCAGTGCTTTCGCTTCCGCTTCAGCTTGCGTCTTGGCAACGAAGATATTGCCGGCGTCGTCGTACCACGCCGGGATTTGATGGCCCCACCACAGCTGGCGCGAGATGCACCAGTCCTGGATGTTGTTGAGCCACTGGTTGTAGGTGGTGCTCCAGTTTTCCGGCACGAACTTGATTTCGCCATTGGCGACCTTGTCCAGCGCCGTTTCCGCGATCGACTTGCCGGGGAAGAAAGTGCCTTCCGGGGCCGGCTTGCTCATGGCGACAAACCACTGGTCCGTCAGCATCGGCTCGATGACGACGCCCGTGCGGTCGCCGCGCGGCACCATCAGCTTGTGCGGCTTGACCTGTTCCAGCAAGCCTTGCGCGTCGAGGTCGGCGACGATTTGCTTGCGCGCGGCGAAGCGGTCCATGCCGCGGTAGGCTTGCGGCGCGTCGTCGGTGATCTTCGCGTCCAGGGTCAGGATGACGATCTGCGCCAGTTTGTGGCGCTGGCCCACGGCGTAATCGTTCATGTCATGCGCCGGGGTAATTTTGACGCAGCCGGTGCCGAATTCCTTGTCGACGTATTCGTCGGCGATGATGGGGATTTCACGGTCGCTCAAAGGCAGTTTCAGCATCTTGCCCACCAGCGCTGTGTAGCGCTCGTCCGTCGGATCGACGGCCACGGCCACGTCGCCCAGCATGGTTTCAGGACGGGTCGTTGCTACCGTCAGGAAACCGCTGCCATCGACCAGCGGGTACTTGATGTACCACATGGAGCCGTCTTCTTCTTCGGACACCACTTCCAGGTCGGAAACAGCCGTGCCCAGCACGGGGTCCCAGTTGACGAGGCGCTTGCCGCGGTAGATCAGGCCTTGCTCGAACAGGCGCACGAAGACGTCGGTGACGACTTTCGAGCGCGGCTCGTCCATCGTGAAGTATTCGCGCTGCCAGTCGGCCGAGGCGCCCAGGCGGCGCATTTGCCCGGTGATGATGGAGCCGGATTTTTCTTTCCATTCCCACACTTTTTCCACGAATTTCTCGCGGCCCAGGTCATGGCGTGAAATCTTTTGCGCGTCCAGCTGGCGTTGCACGACGATTTGCGTGGCGATGCCCGCGTGGTCGGTGCCGGGAATCCAGGCCGTGTTGTGGCCCAGCATGCGGTGGTAGCGCGTCAGGCCATCCATGATGGTCTGGTTGAACGCATGGCCCATGTGCAGGGTGCCGGTGACGTTCGGCGGCGGCAACTGGATGCTGAAGGAAGGTTTTCCGGCATCGAGGGTGGCGGTGAAGTAACCGCGCTGTTCCCACTCGGTGCGCCAGAATTGTTCAATGTCGGCGGGCTCGAAAGACTTGGCTAATTCCATGATTTGGCGTGTGATTGGCAAAAGGAACCATTATAAGGGGTGCATAAAGCATGCGCAGCAAATAGCGGGGCTGGATGGCCCGAAAAGCCGCGCACGATTGCGCAATATTGCCTCATTGTATTTTTTTTAAGCTGTCATCTTTGCAACATTATTTGAATGCCCAGGCGATCATGAAGAAAATGTGGCAATTGGCCGTGCTCGGCGCCGGATGGGCTGGCGGTGGCGTGTGCGCCGGCGTTCCGGAGGGGATGGCGGCTCTGCAGGATGGGCGCCGATCCGCTGGGCGGGGAATTGCCCGTGTTGAAGATGGCGCAGCAACGCGCGTCGACGCCGGAAAGTAAAGCCGTGCTGGCCTTGCTGAAGGCGGCCGCCGCACCGCCATACAAGGATCAGGGCAAGGCCGCCGGCCTGCCGCTGCAATAGCGTTTGCCTGGACGGCATGCGCCATCTTACGCGGCGGCATCGCCGTGTTTTGGCGGCCTGGCGAGTCGTTTTCCTGCAACAGAACGGGGATAAGGGCGCTGCCGATGCTATAATGTCGGCCTCGGCGCCTCCTGCCTCATCCTTGCGGACGGCGCCAGCAGACGCAGTTTTATCCAACTCTCGTCCGCGTCTCAAGGCCAGCGCATCTGCGATGCCAGCCACCTTCAGCGCGTCCCCTTCGGGCCGGGCGCCTGAGCCACGCGCACCGCCAGCGGTGCACCATTCACGGCGGAATCAAAGCGGAGCCTCATTTCACGCCGCTGCCGCCACAGCTTAGCCAGGATATTTTGTCCGGCGCGTCGTCTTTTGACACGGCACACCCCGCATGGCGCCTTGCCGCCTGTGGCCTTGCCGTGGCCGCCGCTTTCCTGGTTTCGCTTTTACAAGGAAATCATCATGAAAAAAATCGCCATCTTTGCCGGCCTTGCCAGCACCCTGGGCGCCTTGCCTGCCGCCCACGCCCAGTCATCCGTCGAAGTGTATGGCTTGATGGATGCGGGCCTGGTGCAGGAAGGCGGCGTCAGCAAGCTCACCAGCGGCGTGTCGGCCGGTTCGCGCCTCGGTTTGCGCGGCACGGAATCCCTGGGTAACGGCTTGCAAGCCGTGTTCACCCTGGAAGCGGGTGTCCTGAGCGACACGGGCCGCTCGGATCAGGCAGGCCAGTTGTTCGGCCGCCAGGCTTTTGTCGGCCTGAACAGCCCGCTGGGCATGCTGACCGTGGGCCGCCAGTACAACCTGCAAAGCCAGGCGCTGACGGACGTAGCCGATCCGTTCGAGGGCGGCCTGGCCGGCGCGGCGACCAATCTGGCCGGTTATTCGGCCACGCGCATCGACAACACCGTGCGCTACACCTCGCCTGAGTTGCGCGGCGTGACGGCGACGGTGATGTACGGTGCTGGCGAGCACACGGGAATTGCGGCAGATCAACGTTCGCTGGGCCTGGCCCTCGCTTATGTTAACGGTCCATTGACCCTGCGCCTGGCGCGCCAGAGCCGCGCCGGCGAGCCGGGCAAGGCCGACGTCAACAACACGATTCTGGCCGGCAACTACAACTTTGGCGTGGCCACGGCGTTTGCCGGCTATGGCCGCAACACGGGCGACGGCAGCAGCATGTTCCTTGCGGAAAACCCATATGGCGCGGCGCAGGCGCCGGCCCAGTCGAGCGACAGCCGCGACGCCATCGTCGGCGTCTCCGTGCCGCTGGGCGCGACCACCTTGCTGGCCTCGTATGTGCACAAGGATGACCGCGACTCTGCCAACCGCGATGCGCGGCAGCTGGCCATCGGCGCCACGTATGCCTTGTCCAAGCGCAGCAAGGTGTATCTTGCCTACGCGCATATCCGCAACCGCAACGACGCCGCCTATATGGTGGGCAATGCGACAGAAGTGGGCAGCGGCAACCGCGCCTTCAACGTCGGCCTGCGCCACGCGTTTTAAGCGGGCAGCATGCTGCCTTCGTTCAGCAGCGCTTCGAAGGCGGGCGCGGCCAGGGGGCGGCTGAACAGATAGCCCTGCATCTGATCGCAGCCGTGCTGGCGCAGGAAGGCCAGCTGCTGCGCCGTTTCCACGCCTTCCGCGATCACTTTCAGGCGCAGGCTGTGCGCCAGTGAAATGATGGCGCGCACGATGGCCGCGTCGTCGTCGCTGTGCGTAATGTCGCTGACGAAGGTCTTGTCGATTTTCAACACGTCGATGGGAAAGTGGCGCAGGTAAGCCAGGCTGGAATAGCCGGTGCCGAAGTCGTCGATGGAAAGCTGCACGCCCAGTCCCTTCAGCTTGCGCATGATGGCCGTGGCTTGTTCCACGTTATGCATGACCATGCTTTCCGTCAACTCCAGCTCCAGATGTGCGGCATCGAGGCCCGTTTCCGCCAGCGCCTGCGCCACCGCGTGCAGCAGATTCCTTTGCTTGAATTGCCGTGCCGACAGGTTGACTGCCAGGCGCAGCGGGCCATGGCCGGCCAGTTGCCAGGCGCGCGTCTGGGCGCACGCCGTGCGCAGCACCCAGTCGCCGATGGGCGTGATCAAGCCCATTTCCTCGGCCAGACCGATGAAGCTGGCAGGCGGAATGCGCCCCAGTTGCGGATGTTGCCAGCGCAGCAGCGCTTCCATGCCCACCACCGCGCCGCTGGCCAGATCCAGCTGGGGCTGGTACTCGAGGTGGAACTGCCCCCGCTCCAGGGCGTGGCGCAATTCGCTTTCCAGCCCCAGCCGCTCCAGGGTGCCCGCATTCATGCCCGAGGCATAGAATTGCCAGTGGCCTCGTCCCTGTTCCTTGGCGCGGTACATGGCGATGTCGGCGTGCTTGATCAAGGTGTCGGCATTCTGGCCATCGTCGGGATACACGGCCACGCCCATGCAGCAGCTGAGAAAAAATTCATACTCGCCCAGTTGCAGCGGCTGCGCCACGGCGTCCTGGATGCGCTGCAGGATGGCGGCGCCCGGTTCGCCATTGCCATGCTGGGGCAGCAGCAGCACGAATTCGTCGCCGCCCAGGCGGGCCACCGTGTCGACTTCGCGCGTGGCGTCGCGCAGGCGCGCGGCCACGTTTTTCAGCACCTGGTCGCCCGCATCGTGGCCCAGGGTATCGTTGACGAATTTAAAGCGATCGAGGTCGATGAACACCACCCACAGGGGCAGGCCGTTGCGCCGCGTCACGGCCATCGCCTGCTCCAGTCGTTCGCGCAGCAGGGCCCGGTTGGCCAGGCCTGTGAGGATATCGTGCCTGGCCTGGAATTCCAGCTCTTGTTCGAAGCGCATGACGGTGCTGATGTCGTATTGCGCCACGACAAAGTGGCTGACGGGCCCATCACCATCGTCGCGCACGGGCGCGACGAACAGCTCGCTCCAGTAGCAGCTGCCATCCTTGCGAAAATTGCACACGATGGCCTTGCCTTCGCGCTGTTCGCGCAGGGCGGCTGTAATCTCATGCATGTCTTGCCGCCCTTGCGCGGGCCCCTGCAAGTCTTCCAGGCGCTGGCCGATGACTTCCTCGGCCGCATAACCGGTGATGCGCTCGAAGGCGGGATTGACGTACTCGATCAGGTAGCCTGGCGCGTCGGCGCTGCACAGAATGATGGCATTGGCCGACACTTCGATGATGCGTTCGCGCAAACGCAGCGACTTTTCATTGTGCATGCGCGCGGCGATGTCTTCGGACAGGCGCAGGTTGGCGAATTGCAGCGCTGCCGTGCGCTCGCCCGTGATGCGGGCAATCACGAAATTGCGCGAGACGAGCTGAAACACATACGCCGTTGCCAGCAGGCTCGACAGTAATCCACCCAGCAGCACGTACAGCGAGCCGCGATGGTTGGCGTCCGCGTCCATGCCGTTGGCGTGGTACTGCAGCAGCAGCCGGGTGCTTTCCGACTCGATCTGACGCGCCGAGACATAGCATAGCGCCGTCAGGCACAGGCCGACAGCCAGGGTGATCAGGGCCGAGGTGGAAACGGAAATGGAAATACGTTTGAAGAATGATTGCATGATGGCGTCCGGTAGCGGTGCCGGCGCCGATCCATGATCTGGCAGCCCTGGCAGTGATTGACTGTAGGGCGCGCGGTGAATGGACGTCCGTTCGCTACCGAACGGACAACCATGCTCACAAGAAATATAGTCGCGGCATTGTGCAAGCGCTGTGTTACGCTGCTGCATATGGCGGCCCTCGTTCGGACGTCTTACTTCTATCCCCTAGCTGACGACTGGAAACCAGGAAACCTGCCCATGTCGAGTCCGCATGCCCAGTTGCACAACCCGAATCAAAACCATTTGCTCGCCGCCATGCTCGACGCCGATTTCGCGCGTCTGGCCCCCCATCTGGAGCAAGTCTCCATGCTGCTCGGTGACGTGATCTACGATTCGGGCGACAAGCTGCAGCATGTGTATTTCCCCACCACGGCCATCGTTTCCATTCACTACCTGCTGGAAAACGGCGGCTCGTCGGAAATTGCCGGCGTCGGCAACGAAGGCGTGGTGGGCGTGTCGCTGTTCATGGGCGGCAACTCGACACCGAGCCGCGCCGTCGTGCAGACGGGTGGCGTCGGCTACCGGCTGAAGGCCCACCTGTTGATGGAAGAATTCGACCGTGCCGGCCCCGTCATGCGCTTGCTGCTGCGCTATACGCAAGCCCTGATCACGCAAATGTCGCAGACGGCCGTGTGCAACCGCCACCATACGGTGGAACAGCAACTGTGCCGCTGGCTGCTGCTGACCATGGACCGCCTGCCGAACCGCGAACTGACCATGACGCAGGAACTCATCGCCAATATGCTGGGCGTGCGCCGCGAAGGCGTGACGGAAGCGGCCGGGCGCCTGCAGGCGCGCGGTTTCATCAGTTACCGGCGCGGCCATATCTCCGTGCTGGACCGCGCCGGTCTCGAAGGCCACGTGTGCGAATGCTATGGCGTGGTGAAGAAGGAATTCACGCGCCTGTTGTCGGACGTGCGCCAGCGCCAAGCTTACTGATCACCGCATTTCCCTCTTATCGTTGTTACAGCCCAGGCTACCTCATGCAATCTGTCGAAAATATCCCCACCGGCGTCGCTTCGCGATGGCCCATGGCGCTGGCGTTTTCCTTCAGCGCCATCGCGCTGCTGACTGTGGGCCTGCTGGCCTGGCGCGCGCCGTTCGAAACGGCGTGCGTCATCGACGCGCTGGTGTTTTTGCTGCTGATGCTGCTCGTGGCGCTGTACCGGCGCACGGTGGCGGCCAGCCTGCCGCGCCAGCTGCTCAAGGCGGGCGCCTTGCAGGATGCGATTTTCAACAGCGCCAATTTCTCGTGCATTGCCACCGATGCGCAAGGCGTGATCCAGATTTTCAATGTGGGCGCCGAACGCATGCTCGGCTATGAAGCCAGCGACGTAGTCGACAAGCTGACGCCGGCAGGTATTTCCGACGCGCAAGAAATCATCGCGCGCGCCGCCGCCCTCAGCGCGGAACTCGACACCGTCATCACGCCCGGTGTGGAAGCGCTGGTGTTCAAGGCCACGCGTGGCATCGAAGACATTTATGAGCTGACCTACATCCGCAAAGATGGCAGCCGATTCCCCGCCATCGTCTCCGTGACGGCCCTGCGCGACGCGCAAAGCAAGGTCATCGGTTACTTGCTGATCGGCACCGACAATACGGCGCGCAAGCAGGTCGAGGCGGAACAGGCGCTGCTGGACCAGCGCCTGCGCGAGCAGCAGTTCTATACGCGCTCGCTGATTGAATCGAATATCGACGCCCTGATGACGACGGACCCGCGCGGCATCATCAGCGACGTCAACCAGCAGATGGAAGCGCTGACGGGTTGCACGCGCGACGAATTGATCGGCGCGCCGTGCAAGAATTATTTTACGGAACCGGAACGGGCCGAGGAAGCCATCGCGCGTGTCTTGCGCGAAGGTAAGTTGACCAATTACGAGCTGACGGCCCTGGCGCGCGACGGCAAGCAGACGGTGGTGTCATACAACGCCTCGACTTTCCACGACCGCAACCGCAAGCTGCAGGGCGTGTTTGCCGCCGCCCGCGACGTGACGGAACGCAAGCAGTTCGAACTAGCCTTGCAAGACACGAATATCGAAATGGAAAAGGCCCGCCAGGCGGCGGAAAAGGCGAATCTGGCGAAGTCCGAGTTTCTGTCGAGCATGAGCCATGAATTGCGCACGCCCCTGAACGCCGTGCTGGGCTTTGCCCAGCTGATGGCGTCCGAGACGCCGGCGCCGAGCCTGCCGCAGCAGCGCTCGATCGACCAGATCCTCAAGGGCGGCTGGTATCTTTTGCGTTTGATCAATGAAATTCTCGACCTGGCCATGATCGAGTCGGGCAAGGTCACCATGTCGGAAGAGGCGATGTCCTTGCTCGACGTGCTGCAGGATTGCCAGGCGATGATCGCGCCGCAGGCGGAAAAGCGCGGCATCAGCATGCATTTCCCCCGCTGCGGCCAGGCTTTCTATGTGCATGCCGACCGCACGCGCGTAAAACAGGTGATGATCAACCTGCTGTCGAACGCCATCAAGTACAACCAGAGCGGCGGCAGCGTGAAAGTCGATTGCCGCCAGCGCGGCGACAAGGTGCGCACCAGCGTCACCGACAGCGGCGCCGGCCTGAATGCCGAACAGATGAGTCAGCTGTTCCAGCCTTTCAACCGCCTGGGTCAGGAAAGCAGCACGGAAGAGGGCACGGGCATCGGCCTGGTCGTCACCAAGCAACTGGTCGAACTGATGGGCGGCGAGATTGGCGTCGATAGCACGGTGGGCCTGGGCACCACTTTCTGGGTGGAATTCAAAGCCTCGCACGCGCCTGAGTTGCACCTGGAGGAGGGCGAAGTCTTGCCGGTGGTACAGGAAAATCAGGAAAGCCAGCGCACCTTGCTGTATGTGGAAGACAATCCCGCCAACCTGGCGCTGGTGGAGCAATTGATCGCCCGCCGCAGCGATTTGAAGCTGCTGACGGCCATCGATGCGCACCTGGGCATCGACCTGGCGCGCACGTATCAGCCGGACGTGATCTTGATGGATATCAACCTGCCTGGCATCAGCGGCTATGGCGCCCTGCACATCCTGCACGACGATCCGCTCACCAGCCATATTCCCGTGATGGCCCTGTCGGCCAACGCCGTGCCGCGCGACATCGAGAAGGGCCTGGAAGCGGGCTTCTTCCGCTACCTGACCAAGCCGATCAAGGTCGTCGAATTCATGGATGCGCTCGACGTGGCCCTGCACCATGCGGCCGCGCACGGCCTGGCCGACGACATTCACGCAGTACGCTAATTCAGCACTTATTTTTAGGAACACCGCCATGCTTCAAGCCACCGAGATCCTGAACGCCAGCATTCTCATCGTCGATGACCAGGAGGCGAACGTCATGCTGCTGGAACAGGTGCTGCGCAATGCCGGCTATACGCGCATCACTTCCACCATGGACCCGCAAGCCGTGTGCGCGCTGCACCAGCAGCACCGCTACGACCTGATCCTGCTCGACTTGCAAATGCCGGAAATGGATGGCTTCGAGGTCATGGAAGGCTTGCGCGACCTCGAGGCGGGCAGCTATTTGCCCGTGCTGGTGATCACGGCCCAGCCCGGCCACAAGCTGCGCGCGCTGCAGGCCGGCGCCAAGGACTTCGTCAGCAAGCCCTTCGACCTGGTGGAGGTGAAGACGCGCATCCACAACATGCTGGAAGTGCGCTTGCTGTACCAGAAGCTGGCTGAATACAACAAGTCGCTGGAACAGATGGTGGAAGCGCGCACAGCGGAGCTGCGCGAAAGCGAAGCGCGCTTCCAGCGCTTCACGGAACTGTCGTCCGACTGGTACTGGGAACAGGATGCGCAAGGCAATCTGACGCGATTTTCCGGCCCCGTGGCTGAAATGCTGGGCATCGGCAGCGAGGAAGAGCCACAGCGCTGGAACGCGGCCGAGCGGGCCTTGCTCGATGCAAAAATTGCCGCGCGCGAACCGTTTCTCGATTTTATCTACAGCCGCGCCAACCTCGACGGCAGCACGCAATACCTGCAGGTCAGCGGCGAACCGATGTTCGACAATGGCAGTCGCTTCATCGGCTACCGCGGCATCGGCCTCGATGTCACGGAGCGCCATCGCAGCGCCTGATTTATACTTGCTGCCATCGATATCGACAAGGAAAGTACCTTGGCAGACAAAACTCCTTCCTACTGGTTTCCCGCCAAGACCTATGGCTGGGGATGGGGTTTGCCCATCACCTGGCAAGGTTGGCTGGTGTTTTTGAGCGCGCTGGGGCTGTTTGCCTGCGGCGCCTTCCTGTTCCCGCCGCAAGAATCGCTGGCGCTGTACATCATCTATGAAGCAGCCATCGTTGCCGTGCTCATTTTCATCTGCCAGCTGAAGGGTGAACCGACCAGCTGGCGCTGGGGCAAGAAGAAGTAACACAGAAGCACAAAGACGACAGCTGCAAGAAATCATCTGGCCACGCGGTGTGAACCGCGTATAATTGGCTCGCTGCCGCAAGGCGGCAAACGCTAGGGGTCCTGCCTTTCGCTGTGGAAACACGGTGCAAGCGCGGGTGAGAAATACCCTCCGAACCTGATCTGGATAATGCCAGCGAAGGGAAGCTTTAGGATGAACGCACCCCGCTTTTCCGCGTGCGCACAGCCGAACCTCCTTAGCTGGCTCCAGGCTTAAAAATAGTCTAGCCAAGGAGCCAAAATGAACGCCAACCCGAAATTCCTCTCCGCCACCGCCACGGTCGACGAAGCCGCCATCGCGCCGCTGCCCAATTCGCGCAAGATCTATGTTGAAGGCAGCCGCCCCGATATCCGCGTGCCCATGCGGAGAATCAGCCAGTCCGATACGGAAGCATCGTTCGGCGGCGAAAAGAATCCGCCGATCTACGTCTACGACACCTCCGGCCCCTACACGGATCCGGACGTGCAGATCGACATCCGTTCCGGCCTCGATACGCCGCGCCTGCCGTGGATCATGGAGCGCGCCGACACGGAAGAATTGCCCGGCCCCACCTCCGACTACGGCATCGCCCGCCTGGCGGATCCGAAACTGGCCGAGCTGCGTTTCAACTTGCACCGCAAGCCGCGCCGCGCCATTGCCGGCAAGAACGTCACGCAAATGCATTACGCGAGGCGCGGCATCATCACGCCGGAAATGGAATTCGTGGCCATCCGCGAAAACATGCGCCGCCAGGAGTATTTGCGCGAACTGCAAGCCTCCGGCCCCATGGGCGAGCGCCTGGCCCAGCTGATGGGCCGCCAGCACCCTGGCCAGTCGTTCGGCGCCAGCATTCCTGCGGAAATCACGCCGGAATTCGTGCGCGAGGAAATCGCCCGCGGCCGCGCCATCATCCCCGCCAACATCAACCATCCGGAAGTCGAGCCGATGATTATCGGTCGCAATTTCCTGGTGAAAATCAATGCGAACATCGGCAATTCCGCCGTCACCTCCTCGATAGGCGAGGAAGTGGAAAAGATGACCTGGGCCATCCGCTGGGGCGGCGACAACGTGATGGACTTGTCCACCGGCAAGCACATCCACGAAACGCGCGAATGGATCGTGCGCAACAGCCCCGTGCCCATCGGCACCGTACCTATCTACCAGGCGCTGGAAAAGGTCAATGGCAAGGCCGAGGACCTGACGTGGGAAATTTTCCGCGACACCCTGATCGAGCAGGCCGAGCAGGGTGTTGACTATTTCACCATCCACGCGGGCGTGCTGTTGCGCTATGTGCCGATGACGGCCAAGCGCTTGACGGGCATCGTCTCGCGCGGCGGCTCCATCATGGCGAAATGGTGTCTGGCGCACCACCAGGAATCGTTCCTGTATACGCATTTTGAAGAGATCTGCGAAATCATGAAGGCGTACGACGTATCGTTCTCGCTGGGCGACGGCTTGCGTCCCGGCTCCATCTACGATGCCAACGACGAGGCGCAGTTGGGCGAGCTGAAAACCCTGGGCGAGCTGACGCAGGTTGCCTGGAAGCACGATGTGCAAGTGATGATCGAAGGCCCGGGCCACGTACCGATGCAATTGATCAAGGAAAACATGGACTTGCAGCTGGAACAGTGCGGCGAAGCGCCGTTCTACACGCTGGGGCCGCTGACCACCGATATCGCACCCGGCTACGACCACATCACCTCGGGCATCGGCGCGGCCATGATCGGCTGGTACGGCACGGCCATGCTGTGCTACGTGACGCCGAAGGAGCACCTGGGCTTGCCCAACAAGGCCGACGTCAAGGACGGCATCATCACGTACAAGATCGCGGCGCATGCGGCCGACCTGGCGAAAGGCCATCCGGGCGCGCAAATCCGCGACAACGCGCTGTCGAAAGCGCGCTTCGAATTCCGCTGGGACGACCAGTTCAACATCGGCCTGGACCCGGACAAGGCGCGCGAATTCCACGATGAAACCTTGCCCAAGGATTCGGCCAAGGTGGCGCATTTCTGCTCCATGTGCGGGCCCCACTTCTGCTCGATGAAGATCACGCAGGAAGTGCGTGAATACGCGGCCGGCATGGGCATTGCGGAAGACAAGGTGCTCAAGCAGGGCATGGAAATCAAGGCCATCGAATTCATCAAGAACGGCGCTGAGCTGTACCGCAAGGTCTGAAGGAGAGCGTGATGCCTGCATTGATACAGATCACGCTCAACGGCGCGCCGCACCAGGTACCGCCGGGGCAAACCCTCGATCAACTGATTACCGCGCTGTCGCTGGAAAACCAGGCGCTGGCGCTGGCCGTCAACCGCAATGTGGTGCCGCGCAAGGCGTGGCCGGGACAGGTTTTGCAGGTACAAGACCAGGTTGAAATAGTGCGCGCCATCGGCGGCGGCTAGACTAAGGAAAAGCACATGAATACCGCAACAACTAATGACTTGCTGACCATCGCAGGAAAACAGTACCAATCGCGCTTGCTGGTGGGCAGCGGCAAGTACAAGGATTTGCCGCAGACGCGCGAGGCCACCGATGCGGCAGAGGCGCAGATCATCACGGTGGCGATCCGCCGCGTGAATATCGGGCAAGACCCGAACGCGCCCAGCCTGCTCGATTTTGTGCCGCCGGAGCAGTACACGATTTTGCCGAACACGGCCGGCTGCTACAACGCGAAAGACGCCGTCTACACCTTGCAGCTGGCGCGCGAGCTCTTGGGCGGGCGCAATCTGGTCAAACTGGAAGTGCTGGGCGACGAAAAGACCCTGTTTCCGCACATGCCGGAAACCCTGATCGCGGCCGAAGCGCTGGTCAAGGATGGTTTTGACGTGATGGTCTACTGCAGCGACGACCCCATCCAGGCGAAAATTCTGGAAGACATCGGCTGCGTGGCCGTCATGCCGCTGGCGTCACTGATCGGTTCGGGCATGGGCATCTTGAATCCGTGGAACTTGTCCCTGATCATAGACCAGGCGAAAGTGCCGGTGCTCGTCGATGCAGGCGTGGGCACGGCGTCGGACGCTGCCATCGCCATGGAACTCGGTTGCGATGGCGTGCTGATGAATACGGCCATTGCCGGCGCGCGCGATCCCGTGCGCATGGCGCATGCGATGAAGCTGGCCGTGCGGGCCGGGCGAGAAGCTTTTTTGGCGGGCCGCATGCCGCGTAAATTCGCCGCCTCGCCCTCGTCGCCGATGGCGGGCCGGTTGGCGTGACGATGCCACAGCGTTCGACCGTGCTGGTGTTTGCCGGCGCCGATCCTTCGGGCGGTGCCGGCATCGCCGCCGATATCGTGGCGATTGCCGCGCAGGGTGCACATGCCTTGCCCGTCATCACGGCGCTGACGGTGCAGGACAATGACCGCGTGTTTGCTGTCGAACCGGTGGCACCGGACTTGCTGCGCCGTCAGGCGCAGGCGCTGATAGCCAAGATGCTGATCAGCGCCGTGAAAATCGGCATTCCCGGCAGCGCCGCGAATGCGGCCGTCATTGCGCAACTGATCGCGCAATTGCGCCTGGCCCACCCAAGCTTGCCCGTCGTGCTCGATCCCGTGCTGGCCAGCGGCCATGGCGACGTGCTCAGCCGGGACGATGCCGTGCTGGCGCTGGCGCCCTTGCTGCCGCTGACTACCGTCATCGTACCGAACGGGCCGGAAGCGGCGGCCCTCGGTGGCGAGGAAAACTTGCGCGCGCAAGGCTGTCAGCACGTGCTGGTGACGGGCGGCCATGGCGAGGGCGAGGTAATCGTCAACCGCTGGTTCGACGCCGGGGGCGGCGAGCGCGCGTGGCGCTGGCCCCGTCTGCCGGGTGAATTCCACGGCAGCGGCTGCACTTTGGCATCGGCCATTGTGGCGCGCCTGGCGCAAGGCATGCCGATGCAAGAGGCGTTCGATGGCGCGCAACGCTATTGCCATGCGGCCCTGGCTGGCGCGTATGCGATTGCGCCAGGTCAACTCATGCCGCAACGATTCATTCAATAAGGAAAACATCATGCGTGGACTGTATCTGGTCACCCCGAACTGGGATGACACCGACCGCCTGCTCGATATCACGGAACAGGCTTTGCACGGCGGCGTGGCCCTGCTGCAATACCGCCACAAGAGCGCCGAGGCGGAGCAGCGGCGCGAACAGGCGGGCGCCTTGCTGGCCTTGGCCCGCAAATATGGCGTGCCCTTCATCATCAATGATTTTATCGAGCTGTGCGAAGAGCTCGACGCGGATGGCGTGCACGTGGGCGGCACGGATGCGTCCGTGGCCCAGGTGCGCGCGCGCCTGGGCAAGGACAAGATTGTTGGCGCTTCCTGCTATGGCGACATGGCCCTGGCAAGGACGGCCGAGGCTGGCGGCGCCAGCTATGTCGCCTTCGGCGGCTTTTATCCGTCGCTGGTGAAAAAATACCCGCTCACGACGCCCCTCGATATCGTGTTGCAAGCCAAGTGCGAGATCGCCTTGCCCTGCGTGGTGATCGGCGGCATGACGCCGGAGAACGCCGCGCCGCTGGTCGCGCGCGGCGCCGACATGGTGGCGGCCATCAGCAGCGTATTTGGCAACCTATTGAGCAAGGTCTATCAGGCGGACGACGTGGATATTGCGGTGCAGCAATTCAATCACTTGTTTGCGGCATGAGCATGGGCGTGCAAGGCTGGTTTGGAGGAATAATCGGCATATAATAAGAACATCATTCATTACCGAGGTCCCTTTACCCATGAGTCAGCCAGCCGCCGCGAAACGCCTTATCCTGATCGTTGACGATGACCAACTCCTGTTGGAATTCCTCGGCGAAGTCCTGCGCCATGCCGGTTACGAGACGGCCCTGGCCCATTCGGCCGAAGTGGCGCTGCAGCTGATCGCCCAGCGCGAGCCGGACCTGGCCTTGCTCGACATCCATATGCCGGGCATGTCCGGCCTGGAATTGGCCAAGCGCCTGCATGGCGAAACGGCCGTGCCGTTCATGTTCCTGTCCGGCAGCGGCGACAGCGAATCGGGCAAGCAGGCGGCCGCCTACGGCGCCGTCGGCTATGTCGTGAAACCCGTCGATGAAGGCCGCTTGATGCCCGCATTCGAAGCGGGCCTGGCGCGCGCCGATGAAATCCGCCAGCTGCGCCGTACCGAACTGAACCTGAATGCGGCGCTGGCCGCCGGCCGCGAAACGAGTCTGGCCGTGGGCCTCTTGATGGGGAAATTCCAGACGGACCGCAACACGGCGTTTGAGGTGCTGCGCGACCACGCCCGTTCCAGCCGCCGCAAGATCAATGAAATCGCCAGCCAGCTGCTGCTGGCCGAGGAAACCCTGAACGGCTTGCACGGCGCGTTTTTGAACCGGGCGAAAACCAAGTAAGCGTTTCAACCATAGACAGGACACACATGAAAACCAAAGCAGCGATTGCATGGAAGGCGGGCGCCCCGCTGACGATAGAAGAAGTCGATCTGGCCGGCCCGCGCGAGGGCGAAGTACTGGTCGAAATCAAGGCCACCGGCATTTGCCACACCGATTACTACACCTTGTCGGGCGCCGATCCGGAAGGCATCTTCCCGTCCATCCTCGGCCATGAAGGCGCCGGCATCGTCGTCGACGTGGGCCCGGGCGTGAAAAGCCTGAAAAAGGATGACCACGTCATCCCCCTGTACACGCCGGAATGCCGCCAGTGCAAATTCTGCCTGTCGCAAAAAACCAACTTGTGCCAGTCGATCCGCTCCACGCAAGGCCGCGGCCTGATGCCGGACGCGACCTCGCGCTTTTCCATCGACGGCAAGCCCATCTTCCACTACATGGGCACCTCCACCTTCTCGAACTACATCGTCGTGCCGGAAATTGCGCTGGCGAAGATCCGCGAAGACGCGCCTTTCGACAAAGTCTGCTATATCGGCTGCGGCGTGACGACGGGCGTGGGCGCCGTGCTGTTTACGGCCAAGGTGGAAGCGGGTGCCAACGTGGTCGTGTTCGGCCTGGGCGGTATCGGTTTGAACGTCATCCAGGCGGCGAAGATGGTCGGCGCCGACAAGATCATCGGCGTCGATATCAACCCGGCGCGCCAGGCCATCGCGCGCAAGTTCGGCATGACGCATTTCGTCAACGCCAACGAGGTGGAAAACGTGGTCGACACCATCGTGCAGCTGACGGACGGCGGCGCCGACTATTCGTTTGAATGCATCGGCAACACCACCACCATGCGCCAGTCGCTCGAGTGCTGCCACAAGGGCTGGGGCCAGTCCATCATCATCGGCGTGGCGGCGGCCGGCCAGGAAATTTCCACGCGCCCCTTCCAGCTGGTGACGGGGCGCGTGTGGAAAGGTTCCGCTTTTGGCGGCGCGCGCGGCCGCACGGACGTGCCGAAGATCGTCGACTGGTATATGGAAGGCAAGCTCAATATCGATGATTTGATCACACACAGGCTGAAGCTCGATGATATCAATCAAGGTTTCGACTTGATGAAGAGCGGCGAATCGATCCGCTCCGTCGTGCTGTATTAATTGAAATACGCCGTACCACGGTGTTTTTGCGGAGGCTGCGGCCTCCGTTTTTTTTGCCCGTGGTTTGCCATTCATCGCGCAAGCCTGCCATCCAGGCCAGCCTTTGTGCAGCCTGTCGCACGGTGCTGGAGACGTGATTCATCCGCCGTTAAAGTCAACGCTCCACTACTTTTGCGACGAGGCAGCCATGTCCACTTCCTATCGTTTGATCCTCAGCCTGGCCGGTATGCTGCTTGGCGGCAGTGCGCTGGCCGTGCAGCCGCCCGAGCCGCCCGAGCCGCCCGCGCCACCGGCCGCACCGGCCGCCCCCAGCAAGAAAATCACTATCTCCATGGGCAGCGGCGATGGCTATGCGCTCGTCGATAGCAGCGAGGATAGCGTCACCATGGCAGGCACCGATGTCGATGGCCAGCAGATTAAACAGCTGCAGCGTTCGCTCAAGGGGCATTTCCTGTGGTTCCGTGACCAGGGAAAGGGCTATGTGACGCAGGATGCTGCGCTGCTGGCCCGCGTGCGCGACGCCTGGAAGCCGTCGCAGCAGCTGGGCTTGCAGATGAGCGGTCTGGGCAAGCAGATGAGCGAGCATGGCAAGGCGATGGGCGAACTGGGCAGCAAGATGGGCGCCCATGGCGCAGCGCAGGCGAATGGCGGTACGCGCGATGCGCAGCAGCTGCAAACGCTGGGCCGCCAGCAGCATGAACTGGGCCGCAAGATGGGCGAGGCGGCGCGCCGCCAGGCACAAGCGGGCACGGAGACAGCGCGCCGCGCCGCCGGGCGCGAGGTGGAGCGCCTGCAGCAGCAGATGGAGGATGCGCAGGATGCCATGGAAGAGGTCAACGATCGCATTGTCGCCACGCAAGAACGCGAAGCGGCCAAGGTGGATGCGCTGTCGCGCCAGATGGATCAGCGCGGCAAGCCGATGGAAACCCTGGGCAAGCAAATGGAAGCGCTGGGACGCCAGCAGGAAACGGCATCGAAAGCAGCCGACAAGACTACCCGCCAGGTGATCGCCCAGGCGCTCAGCGAAGGCAAGGCCAGGCCGGTGCGCTAGGCCTGGTTCCAGATGGCGGCCACGGCGCGGTATTGCGCCGGCAGCTGCCCCCTGGCCTCGTCTACGCTGGTATACACCTCATCTTGCAGCGTTGCCCAGTGCGCATCGCAGCTGAAGCGGTAAACACGCGCCTCGTCCCCGTAGTGGCACACGGCCAGGCCGTGGATGGCGATGGGGGCGGCGCCATGCTCATCGGTGACGTGGCCGAACGGCAAGTCGGACCAGGCCCAGGCCAGTACGCGGGCGCCGTCGAGGTGAGTGGGTGGTGTCATGGGATACAGGCCGCTGTGTCGGGACGCCGATTGTAGCGCGCACATGGAAAACTGGCGCGACCGCTGGACAAATGCACAGTATTTTTAGCCATGCCGGTATAATCACGGCATGCAAAATCTTCTTCACAACCTCAATCCCGAACAATACGCCGCCGTGACGCTGCCGGCGCAGCATGCGCTGATCCTGGCGGGCGCCGGTTCGGGCAAGACCCGCGTGCTGACCACCCGCATCGCGTGGCTGATCCAGACCCAGCAGGTATCGCCGCCCGGCATCCTGGCCGTGACGTTTACCAATAAAGCCGCCAAGGAAATGCTCACGCGCCTGTCGGCCATGCTGCCGATCAATACGCGCGGCATGTGGATCGGCACCTTCCACGGCCTGTGTAACCGCTTGCTGCGCACGCATTACCGCGATGCGGCCCTGCCGCAGACCTTCCAGATCCTCGATTCGCAGGATCAGTTGTCCGTGATCAAGCGCTTGTTGAAGGCAAACAATATCGATGATGAAAAATTCCCGCCGAAGACGGTGATGTATTTCATCAACAATGCCAAGGACCAGGGCTTGCGCGCCACGGACGTGGAAGCGTACGACGCGCACGAGCGCAAGATGGTCGAGCTGTACCAGTTGTACGACGACCAGTGCCAGCGCGAAGGCGTCGTCGATTTTGCTGAATTGCTGCTGCGCACGTATGAATTGCTCAGCCGCAACCAACCCCTGCGTGAACACTACCAGGCGCGTTTCCGCCACATCCTCGTCGACGAGTTCCAGGATACGAATAACCTGCAATACAACTGGCTCAAATTGCTGGCCGGCCATGGCAGCCGCGATGGCGGCGCCCTGTTTGCCGTCGGCGACGATGACCAGAGCATCTACGCCTTCCGCGGCGCCAACGTGGGTAACATGAGTGCCTTCGAGCACGAGTTCCAGGTGAAGAACTTGATCAAGCTGGAGCAGAACTACCGCTCGCACGGCCATATCCTCGACAGCGCCAACGTGTTGATCGCGAACAATAGCAAGCGCCTGGGCAAGAATTTGCGCACGGACGCGGGCCATGGCGAGCAGGTGCGCGTGTATGAAGCCAGTTCTGATTTGCAGGAAGCACAGTGGATCATCGAGGAGGCGAAAAGCCTGATCGCCGATGGCGCTTCGCGCAGTGAGATCGCGATTTTGTACCGTTCGAATGCGCAGTCGCGCGTGATTGAACACGCCTTGTTTTCGGCCGCGATTCCGTATCACGTGTATGGCGGCCAGCGCTACTTCCAGCGCGCCGAGGTCAAGCACGCGATTGCCTATTTGCAATTGATGGACAATCCGCACAACGATTCGGCCTTCCTGCGCGTGGTCAATTTCCCTACGCGCGGCATCGGCATGCGTTCGATCGAGCAATTGCAGGCCGCTTCCGAGCAATACGGCATTTCGCTGTACGCATCCGTGCCGTATGTGGCCGGCAAGGCGGGCAGCGTGCTGGCCGGTTTCGTGAAACTGATCGAGGGCGTGCGCTTCGAAACGCAGCAATTGTCCCTGCCGGAAATGGTCAGAGTGGTGCTGGAAGCGAGTACCTTGCTGCAGCATTACCAGAATGAAAAGGAAGGCGCCGACCGCATCGAGAATCTGGAGCAAATGGTCAGCGCGGCCAGCCAGTTCGTTTCCGAAGAAGGTTACGGCCAGGCAGCACCGGCGCACCTGGGGCCTGCCGCCCAGGCGCAGTCGGGCGCGCCCGTCGTCAACCAGGATGGCATCGAGATTCTGGACGCGGACGCGCCGTTGCCGGCCGTGATGTCGCCCCTCTCGGCCTTCCTGTCGCACGCGTCGTTGGAAGCGGGCGATAACCAGGCGCAGGCGGGCCAGGATGCCTTGCAGATGATGACGGTGCACTCGGCCAAAGGCCTGGAATTCGACAACGTCTTCATTACGGGGCTGGAAGAGGGCCTGTTCCCGCACGAAAGCAGTTCGAAGGAAGACAATGGCGTGGAAGAAGAACGCCGGCTGATGTATGTGGCGATCACGCGCGCGCGCAAGCGGCTGTACATGAGCTTTTCGCAGACGCGCATGCTGCATGGCCAGACGCGCTACAACATGAAGTCGCGCTTCTTCGACGAATTGCCGGAAGAATCGCTGAAATGGCTGTCGCCGAAGGTGCAGGCGAATTGGTTCGGCAACCGCAAGTCGGCCTGGGACGAGGCGCCCCGCGTGGCCAGTCTGGGTTCGGACAATGCGATTGCGCAAAAGATCGCACAAAAAGCCACGGGCGGCGGCTGGCGCATCGGTGAATCGGTGGCGCACGCCAAGTTCGGCGAAGGCGTGATCGTCAATATCGAAGGCGGCGGCGGCAATGCGCGCGCGCAGATCAACTTCGGCCAGCATGGCATGAAGGTGCTGGACCTGGGCATCGCGAAACTGGAACGGCTGGGACGCTAAATGCCGGGGTCAGACCCCCGGCCATGTTAACGCCAAGCTTTGCGTTAGCGGTGTTGAGGGTCTGACCCCAGCTTTAATTTTTGTCCAGCGACACCGTCTTGCTCTCATCGACGGGCAGGCCGAAGATCTGGCGGTAGGCGGCGTAGAACGAGCAATGCATGATGATGGTGAGTATCATCGACAGCGGCATCATCAGCTGCATCATCAGCGGCGTGCGGCCAAAGATGACGGCCAGCAACTGGCTGGTGACAACGCTGATGGCAAACCAGGTGGCGGCGAAGACGATGAAGGCCGACAGCGAACGCCAGACGGCGAAAAAGCTGAAGAACAGCGATTTGCCCAGCCCGGTTTGTTTCCAGTAAATCAGCGGTGCGGCAAAGCAGAAGGCCATGGCGGCCGGCACGTACAGCATGATTGCCAGCAGGATGCCCAGGCCCAGGCGCGATTCGGGGATGGCGGTGCGCGCCGCCTCTTCCGTCAGTTGTCCCGTGACCAGTTGCCACAGCAAGCCATCGTCCACCAGAGTCGAGGCGCCGATGGCAACGATGGCCATCAGGATGTACAGCACGCCCAGTCCGAACAGGGAAGGAAAGGCCGGCTTGCGGAAGCCCGAGATCAGCAGGCTGGGCAGGACGCGCTTGCCCTGGTCGATATTCAGGCAGCCTTGCACGAAGGCGACGGAAAACACGGGCACGAGGATGACGGGCAGCAATTGGCCCAGTACGGGCACGATGCTGACGGCCAGCATGCAGAACATATAGCCGAGAAACAGCATCGACATGCCGCCAGGTTGCTTGCGAAACAGGGAGAAGCCCTGTTTCACCCATTGCCAACCTGTACTTGCAGGTAATTTTTCCATGTTTAAAACAGTTCCGGAGCAGGTGTGGCGATACGTTCGCGCAGAATACGTTCGAAATGCGAGGGGTCGTGCGGGGTCAGCATTTCCGCTTCGCGCGGCTGGTAATAATCGTACAGGCGCGACAGCCAGAAGCGCAGCGCGGCGGCGCGCAGCATTGCTTGCCATGCCGTTTGTTCCTCGGCAGTGAACGGCCGTACGCGCTGGTAGGCGTCGAGCAGGGCGCGCACGCGCACCTTGTCGAGCACGCCCGTGGCCAGGTCCACGCACCAGTCGTTGACGGTGACGGCCACGTCGAACAGCCAGGTGTCGCAGCCGGCAAAATAAAAGTCGAAAAAGCCCGTCAGTTGCTCGCCGTCAAACATGACGTTGTTGCGGAACAAGTCGGCATGCACGGGACCGCGCGGGATGGCCTTGTAGGTGGCGCAGGCGGCAAAGGCGTCCTGGAAGTGGATTTCCGCGCGCAGCAAATGCGCCCTGGCATCATCGAGGTGGTGCAAGACCAGCGGCGTGGTGGTGTTCCACCAGTCCAGTCCCCGTAAATTCGGCTGCTGCAGGGGGAAATCGCGTCCCGCCAGGTGCATCTTCGCCAGCATGGCCCCCACGGCCGCGCAATGCACGGCTTGCGGTGCCATCTGCGAACTGCCATCGAGTTTGCTGACGATGGCGGCCGGCTTGCCTTGCAAGGCTGTTACCAGTTCGCCGTCGGCATTGGCGATCGGTGCGGGCACCAGTACGCCCCGGTCCGCCAAATGGCGCATCAGTTGCAGATAAAACGGCAATTGCTCGAAGCTGAGGTTTTCAAAGATCGTCAGCACGTACTCGCCGCGCTCCGTGCTCAGGAAGAAATTGCTGTTTTCGATGCCGGACGCGATGCCCTTGAGCGCCAGAGGTTTGCCGAGTGGAAACTGCGTGATCCACTGGCCGATATCGTCCAGTTGTAGCGCGGTAAAAACTGCCATGGGAAAGAGAGGAATGGTCTAAAAGGTCAAAAAAAGCCGACTGCCCCGCAGGTAGCCGGGGCAGGGCAGAAGAGAGTGGCTGCTTACTTCGCTGGTGCTGGTGGTGCTGGCGCGTCCGCTGCCTCTTCATCGCGTTGTTTCTGTTTCTTCTTGCTCAGGTCAAACTCCAGCACTTTCCATTGCGGGCCGCGCAGGGCGTTGCCGTTGGCCTGGTCGGCGCCGGCGGCCGGCTTCATGTAATAGGTGCTGCCGCCGCTCGTGACTTTCACTTCGGACGTCACGCCTGCTTCGCGTTTTTCGGTAATCTGCTGCTTGGCTGCGGCCGGCGCCACGGTGATGGGCGCTTCGCCCAATTCATCGATGCGTTCCAGCTGCGGTGGCGCGTCGCTCGGTTTGGCCTGCGTCTGGGCGCTGGCAATGGCCGAACATGCCAGCAGGGGCAGGGCGAGGAATGTCCAGAGTGTCGATGTACGCATCATGATGGGTTCGCTTCCATGTGTGGGACTGCAGCGCGTGCAGCGTGTAATGCCGTCAATTTATCTATAAGGCATTGTAACAAACTGGTAGGCAATGCTGTTTAAATGTGCCGAAATGGCCCGCAGCGGCAACCCGCACGTCCGCACGGGGCCGCCAGTGTGGCAAAAACAGCAAGAGCAGCACGCATTGCGGCCGGTGGCGCCGTCCTAAACTCTGCGATAATTGTGCGATATTCCGCCCGCCCGCCGCTGTTTCGTCCCGGCTGGCGCGGCTCACCTTATTTTATTGGCATTATGCAAAACACCCTGCTGTTAGTCGACGGTTCCAGTTACCTTTATCGTGCTTTCCATGCGCTGCCTGACTTGCGCAGCCCGGACGGCTATCCCACGGGCGCCATGCACGGCATGGTCAACATGCTGCGCCGCCTGCGCGCCGATTACCCGGCCGCCTATATCGCCTGCGTGTTCGATGCCAAGGGTAAAACTTTCCGCGATGACATGTATCCCGAGTACAAGGCCACGCGCGCCTCGATGCCGGACGACCTGCGATTGCAAATCGAACCCATCCACGAAGCCGTGCGCGCCATGGGCTGGCCGATCCTGATGGTCGACGGCGTGGAAGCCGATGACGTGATCGGGACGCTGGCCGTGCAAGCGGCTGCCGCCGGCATGAACGTGGTGGTCTCCACGGGCGACAAGGATCTGGCGCAACTGGTCAACAGCCAGGTGACTCTGATCAACACCATGAGCAATGAAAAGCTCGATGAAGCGGCCGTGCTGGTCAAGTTCGGCGTGCCGCCGAACCGCATCATCGATTATCTGTCGCTGATCGGCGATACGGTCGACAACGTGCCGGGCGTGTCGAAATGCGGCCCGAAGACGGCCGTCAAATGGCTGACCTTGTACGACAGCCTGGAAGGCGTCATGCAAAACGCGGCCAAGGTGGGCGGCGCCGTGGGTGAAAACCTGCGCACGGCCCTGCCATGGTTGCCGCAGGCGCGCGCCTTGATCACTGTCAAGACCGATTGCGATTTGTCGGGCCACATGACAACGATCGCCGACTCGCTGGTGGCGAAACACGAAGACAAGGAAGCGCTGCTGGCCTTCTTCCAGCGCTACGGTTTCAAGGCACTGCTGCGCGAACTGGGCGCCACGCCGCCACCGATGTCGCCCGTCGGTGCACCGGTAGCCACGACGAATACCACGGGCGACATGTTTGCCGATGCCACCCCTGCGGTCGAGGCCGTGTATGAAACCGTGCTGACGGATGAGCAGCTGGACAAATGGATCGCCCTGATCGATGCGGCGCCCTTGACGGCTGTCGACACGGAAACCACGTCGCTGGAACCGATGACGGCGCAAATGGTCGGCATTTCCCTGTCCGTTGCGGAACACGCCGCCTGCTACATCCCGCTGGCCCACGACTACGCGGGCGCGCCGGAACAGTTGACGCGCGAACACGTGCTGGCGAAATTGCGCCCGTGGCTGGAAGATGCGAACAAGCCCAAGCTGGGCCAGAACCTGAAATACGACAGTCATATCTTCGCCAACCATGGCGTGACGTTGCGCGGCATCGCCCACGATACCCTGCTGGTATCGTATGTGTTCGAGTCGCACAAGAAGCACGACATGGACAGCCTGGCCCTGCGCCACCTGAACTACACGACGATTCCGTTCGAGGACGTGTGCGGCAAGGGCGCCAAGCAGATCACCTTCAATCAGGTGGAAGTGGCGCAGGCGGCGCAATACGCGGCCGAGGATGCCGACGTCACCTTGCGCTTGCACAATGCCATGTGGGGCAATGTGGCCAACGATGAAAAACTGACCTTCATCTATGAACAGATCGAGCTGCCGACGGCCGTGGTCTTGCAAAAGATCGAGCGCAATGGCGTGCTGATCGATGATGAATTGCTCAACATTCAGTCGGCCGAGCTGGCCGTGAAAATTCTCGAACTGGAAAAGAAGGCGTATGAACTGGCCGAGCAGCCGTTCAACCTGGGTTCGCCCAAGCAGATCGGCGAAATTTTCTTTGAAAAGCTGAAGCTGCCGGTGGTCAAGAAAACCCCGACGGGTGCGCCATCGACGGATGAGGAAGTTTTGCAAAAGCTGGCCGAGGATTATCCGCTACCCAAAGTGCTGCTGGAATACCGCGGCATGGCCAAGCTGAAATCGACCTACACGGATAAATTGCCGAAGATGATCAACGTCACCACGGGCCGGGTGCATACGAACTATGCGCAAGCCGTGGCCGTGACGGGGCGCTTGGCGTCGAACGACCCGAACTTGCAGAATATTCCCATCCGCAGCGCGGAAGGCCGGCGCATCCGCGAAGCGTTTATCGCGCCGCCCGGCAGCCACATCGTCTCGGCCGACTATTCGCAAATCGAATTGCGCATCATGGCGCATATCTCGGGCGACGAAGCCATGTTGCGCGCGTTTGCCGACGGCATCGACATTCACCGCGCCACGGCCGCTGAAATCTTCGGCGTGCCGGCGGCCGAGGTGCAGAGCGAACAGCGCCGCTACGCCAAGGTCATCAACTTTGGCTTGATCTACGGCATGAGCGCGTTCGGCCTGGCCGGCAACCTGGGCGTGGACCGCACGGCCGCGCAAAGCTATATCGACCGTTACTTTGCCCGCTTCTCCGGCGTGAAACAGTATATGGAAGACACGCGCCAGCAAGCGAAGGCGCGCGGCTACGTGGAAACCGTGTTCGGCCGCCGTCTGTGGTTGCCGGAAATCAATTCGCCGAACGGCCCGCGCCGCCAGGGCGCGGAACGGGCGGCGATCAACGCGCCGATGCAGGGCACGGCCGCCGACCTGATCAAGCTGGCCATGATCGCCGTGCAAGGCTGGCTGGAAACGGACGGCTTGCAAACGAAGATGATCATGCAGGTGCACGATGAACTGGTGCTGGAAGTGCCGGACGCGGAATTGGAACTGGTCAAGCGCAAGCTGCCGGAACTGATGGCTGGCGTGGCCGCGCTGAAAGTACCACTGACGGCTGAGGTAGGTATCGGCAAGAACTGGGACGAAGCGCACTGATGCGGTGTCGGCTTACGCGGGGCATGCCCCGCTAAGCCGACCTACATGTTTAACATTAGCAATGACCGTAGGTCGGCTTAGCGCGCAGCGCGTAAGCCGACATTTTTTGTCAACACACCCTTCAGGAGAAACGCATGAGCGACATGATCACCGATTGTGAAAGTTTGCTGGGCCAGAGCAGCATGTCTGGGCCGGACGGCCGGCGTGGTTTCCTGAAGGTGGCGCTGGGAACGGGCTTTGCCGTGGCCGTATTGCCTGTGGCGGCGCAAAACGTCATCAAGACCGATTCCGTCGGACTCGTCACGAGCACCATGTCGGTGATGGTCGATGGCCAGGCCGTGCCCGTGTATGCGGCGCAGCCGGAGGGCAAGACGGGTTTGCCCGTGGTCTTGGTCATTTCGGAAATCTTCGGCGTGCATGAACATATCGCTGACATGGCGCGCCGCTTCGCCAAGCAGGGCTATCTGGCGCTGGCGCCCGATTTGTTCGTGCGCCAGGGCGATCCCACCAAGGTGGCCAGCATCCCGGAATTGATGAAAGGCATCATCGCCAAGACACCGGACGCGCAGGTCATGGCGGATCTCGATGCTGTTGTTGCGTGGGCAAAACAGAATGGCGGCGACACGAGTCGCCTGGGCATTACGGGCTTTTGCTGGGGCGGGCGTATCACGTGGCTGTACGCGGCGCACAATCCGGCCGTCAAGGCGGGTGTGGCCTGGTATGGCCGCCTGGTGGGCGAGCCCAATCCCTTGCAGCCGAAGAACCCCATCGATATCGCCGCCAGCTTGAAGGTTCCCGTGCTGGGCTTGTATGGCGGCAAGGATACGGGCATCAGCCAGGAATCGATCGGCAAGATGAAAGATGCGCTGGGCAAGGGCGGCAACAAGTCGGAATTTGTCGTGTATCCCGATGCGGGCCACGCCTTCAACGCCGATTACCGTCCCAGCTATGTGGCGGCGGATGCGAAAGACGGCTATGCACGCTGCCTGGCCTGGTTCAAGAGCCACGGCGTGGCGTGATCTGCAACAGAAAAATACCGCATCTTCCAGAAGTTGGCGCGAAAGGCGCACCGGGCTGTAAAATGCCCGGTGCGCGTCAATGCAGTACAATTGCATCTTCATCGCGCTACGCTGCCGCCAAACGCGCAAATGTAAACAATAGATAACAACGCATTCATCAGGCCAGACGCCAGCATCGCGGGCGCCAGTGACCCGGCGCCATTTTGAGGTAAGAAAATCATCGATCCCGTCCTTATATCCATTTTGCTCGCGACCACGATCGCGGGCGTGTTGAGCATTACCGCGGCGGCGATCTTTTCGTTTGCATTCCTGTCCAAAGTGGTCGAGCGCATGGTCAGCTTGTCCGTCGGCATCATGTTGTCGACGTCCCTGCTGCACGCCTTGCCGGAAGCGTTTGAGTCGCAAGCGGACCCGCGCAGCCTGTTCGCCACCTTGCTGGCGGGCTTGCTGGCCTTCTTCATGCTGGAAAAATTCGCCATCCTGCGCCATTCGCACCATCACGAAGGCGATGGCCACCACCATGCGCACGGCCACGACAAGCACGAGGCGGGCAAGGCTGGCTGGATGATCCTCGTCGGCGACGGCATGCACAACTTTACGGACGGCATCCTGATCGCCGCCGCCTTCCTGGCCGACCCGAAGCTGGGCCTGGTGACGGGCCTGGCCATCATCGCGCATGAAATTCCGCAGGAAATCGGCGACTTCATCGTGCTGCTCAATGCCGGTTTCTCGCGCCTGCGCGCCTACATCTTCAATCTGCTGTGCAGCCTGATGGCGGTGGCCGGTGGATTGCTCGGCTATTTCACCCTGGATCGCGCCAGCAACCTGATTCCTTACGTGCTCGTGTTCGCCTCGTCCGGCTTCATATATATTGCACTGTCCGACCTGATGCCGCAGATGCAGCGTCGCGCCACCCTGCGCGAAACCATTCCGCAAGTGCTATTGATCGCGCTGGGCGTGTGCATCGTGCTGTTTTTGACGCATAAGCGCCACGGCGGTTGATGCCTGGCGCTGCCGGGTGTAGTATTGCCTTTCTGACTAACTTGCACAGAAAGGAGGAAAATATGGAAATTTTTATGCTCGCCCTATGGGATGCGCGTTCTTTAAGCACATTTGCAAGCTCTTGCCCACGTTCTATCGCGCTGCGATAACCAGGCCAGAGCAAAGCCACCCTCCTGCATAGAGTTTTTCTCTAGAGTCCTTTCTCGGCTCACGGTTTTCGTTAGCGCTCCTGTTAACGCGGATGCTTGCATCCCGAACAAAGACAAGAGCCATGACTACCCTTATCTCTACCCAAGCTTTACAACTGGATACCCACGACGGTTTCCTCTTCAACGAACTCGCCTTTACCTTGCGCCAGGGCGACCGCATCGGCCTGATCGGCCACAATGGCTGCGGCAAATCCACCTTGCTGGGCTTGCTCAGCGGCACACGTGTAGCGACCTCCGGCACCATCCACGTCGCCCGTGCCTGCCGCTTGCAGCACGTGGAACAGCATTTGCCGCCAGAACTTGCCAAGCTGAGCCTGTATGACGCCTTGCTGGCGCCCGTGCTGGAGCAGCCGGAACTGCATTGGCGGGTCGACAGCCTGCTGGCCGAGTTAGGCTTCGAGCACGAGACGGCGCAAGTGCCCGTGCATTCCTTATCCGGCGGCCAGCACACGCGGCTGCTGCTGGGGCGCGCCCTGCTGCAGGAGCCGAACGTGCTGCTGCTCGATGAACCGAGCAATCATCTGGACTTGCCGTCCCTGCTGTGGCTGGAGCAGTTCCTGCTGGCCTGGCGCGGCGCCTTCATCCTCGTCTCGCACGACCAGCGCCTGCTCGACAACGTGGCCACGCGCAGCTGGATCTTGCGCGATAGCCGCCTGTATGATTTCGACTTGCCGTGCGGCCCCGCGCTGGCGGCGCTGGCCGAAGCCGATATGGCCGCTGCCGCCAGGCATGCGGCCGAACAGAAGGAAATCGACCGCCTGGCCGTCAGCAGCACCCGCCTGGCTCTGTGGGGCAAGGTCTACGATAACGTCGGCATGGCGCGCAAGGCCAAAAGCATGCAGCGGCGCATCGACAAGCTGCAGGATGAACAGTCGTTCGTCAGCGATGGCGCACCTTGGCGCTTGAGCCTGCGGGGCAAGGCGCTGGCGGCCGACCAGCTGCTGGCGCTGGACGAACTCGATGTGCGCGCCGTGCCGGCCTCTCCCGTGCTGTTCCAGGTCGGCCAACTGTGGCTGAAACCGGGCGACCGCATCGCCTTGCTGGGCGCCAACGGCAGCGGCAAGTCATCCTTGCTGCGCCTGTGCTGGCAAGCGGTACAGGCACAGGAGGAACGGGCGGACTTGCGCTACCACAAGGCGGCCAACATCGGTTATTACGACCAGTCGCTCAGGCAACTGGCCGATACGGCCGACCTGTCCGACGCCCTGTACCCGTTTGCCGTGCAAAACGAGGCTGCGCGCAGCCAGGTGGCGCGCAAGCAGGCCTTGATTGCGGCCGGTTTTCCGTATGCGCGCCATGGTCAGACGGTGGCCACCCTGAGCGGCGGCGAGCGGGCGCGCCTGTTGTTTCTGGGACTGTCGCTGGCCAGCTACCATTTGCTGCTGCTGGACGAACCGAGCAACCACCTGGACATGCAGGGCAAGGCGGAACTGGGGCAAGCGCTGCTCGGCTTTGCCGGCGGCTGCTTATTGGTGTCGCACGACCGCGACCTGATCGAGACGGCATGCAATCGCTTTTGGGTGGTGGCCGATGGCCATCTGGAAGAGTGGCCGGATGCGGCCAGCGCCTATGCAAGGCTGAGCGCCGAGGATGGGCCGGCGTTGACACCCGCGCCGCGCGTGGAGCAGGCGTCTGCGGTACTGACGGACATCGACGTGCAGCTGGAGCGCTTGTGCGAACTGGAGCAATTGCTGGCGGAAGACCTGGCGAGAAAACCGCGCCACCAGAAGCCGGCCAGCCAGCAGGCGTGGCAGGCGGAGCTGGCGCAGTTGAATCAGGCGCCGGGGATAACGTCGTAGTTATCCACTGGTAAGAAAATGGCGGACCATCTGGTCCGCCATTTTTTTTAAGTCCCCGTCGCCACGGGCCGCGCCGGGTCGGCGCACCATTCGCTCCACGAACCGGGATACAGGGCCGCGCCGCTTAAACCGGCCACTTCCATGGCCAGCAAGTTGTGGCAGGCCGTCACGCCGGAGCCGCACTGCAGGATAGTAGATTCAGCCGTGCTGATTAGGCCCGCGAATTCCTGCTCCAGGTCTGTAGCGGATTTGAAGCGGCCGTCCGCCTGCAAGTTATCCTTGAAGAAACGGTTCTTCGCGCCGGGGATATGGCCGCCCACAGGGTCGATGGTTTCGTTTTCGCCGCGATAACGGTCGGGGGCGCGCGCGTCGAGGACGGTCAGCGCTTGCGTATCCAGGTTGGCAATGACGTCGCGTACGCTGACCGTGCGCGTCAGGCTGGCTTTTTCCATGAGCGTGCCGGCAGGGCGGGGCGCGACGGGCGTGACCAGGGGCAAGCCTTGCGCCTGCCAGGCGGCCAGGCCGCCGTCGAGCACGGCCACGGCCGGGTGGCCGAGCCAGCGCAGCAACCACCACAAACGCGCGGCAAACATGCCGCCCTGGCCGTCATAGGCGACTACTTGCGTGTCGTCATGGATGCCCCAGCCGCGCAAGGTAGCCAGCAGGGCGTTGCGGTCGGGCAAGGGATGCCGACCGGTAAAGTCCGCGCCGCGCGCCGTCTTGGGACCGGACAGGGCCGTGTCGATATCGGCGAACTGCGCGTTCTGGATGTGGCCGGCGGCAAACGCATCGCTGCCGGCCGTGGGGTTGAGCAAGTCGTGGCGGCAATCGAGGATGACCCAGTTGCTGTCATTCAGATGGCTGGCCAGTTCGCTGGCCTGGATCAAGGTGGTGTACATCAGGAATGCTCCTTTACACTTCGCTGGCGATGGGATCCGTGCGCGCTATCGCCGCGCCACGGGCCGTGTTGCGGGTATTGTAATAGGTTGCCGCGATGCCCGAGGCGAGGATGATGCCGATGCCGGCCCAGCCGTGCCAGTCGAACAGGTCGCCGAAGATCACCACGCCCCAGAAGCTGGAAAAGACGATGCCCGTGTATTGTAAATTGGCAACCACAAGGGTCTTGCCCAGGCGATAGGCGCGCGTCATGGCCATCTGCGCCATGGTGGCGCACAGGCCGATGGCGGCCAGCAAGCCGATGCCGTAATCGCTCGTGTGCGCGTGCCAGACGACGGGGCCGCCGCCGGCGCTGGCCACGTGGCCGATCACGCCGGCCAGGAAATTGACGACCGAGAAATAAAACACGACGCGGTATTCAGGTTCGCCCAGCAAGCCCAGCTTGCGCACTTGCAAGTAAGCGAGGGCCGACAGCATGCCGGAAATCAGGGCCGTGATGGCGCCGCCCAGCTGGTCCGTTTCGAACACGGGTTGCAGCAGCAGGGTTACGCCGACAAAGCTCATGGCAATCGCCGCCACCAGCGGCCACTCGACCTGTTGCATGCCTTTCCACCAGCCACCGGCCAGCAGGATCACGGCGATCCAGATGGGCGCCATGTAATTGAGCGTCATGGCCGTGGCCAGCGGCAGGATGGCGATGGCATAAAACCACAGCCACAGGGCGATCACGCCCACGATGCCGCGCCACAGATGCTGGCCCGGCATCGTGGTTTTGAAGCTGCCGCCCTGGTACAGGATGGTGCAGCTCATGACGGTCATGCCGATGATGCCGCGGTACATGACGATTTCGGACGTCGAATACAACTCCGACGCCAGCTTGACGCACACGCCCATGATGGCGAACATAAAGCTGGCAAACAGCATCCACAATGATTGCATAGGATTCCTGGGAAATGGGAGGATAAAAAAAGGGCCGCGCAATGCGGCCCCTCTACTCGTTACAGTTCGATATTGCTGCGGTACCACTCGTGGAAATGTTGCATGCCGTCTTCCATCGGCGACTGGTAAGGGCCCACTTCGCTCACGCCGCGCGCCATCAGGGCCTTGCGGCCCGCATCCATGCGCTGGGCGATTTCATCGTCCTCGACGCAGGTTTCCATGTAGGCAGCCCGTTCCGCATCGACGAAATCGCGCTCGAACAACACAATTTCTTCCGGGTAATAGAATTCCACCACGTTGCGCGTTTTTTGCGGACCATCGGGCCACAGGGTCGAGACGATCAGCACGTGCGGATACCATTCGACCATGATGTTCGGATACAGGGTCAGCCAGATGGCGCCATACGGTGGCGCTTCGCCGCCGCGGAATTGCAGTACCTGCTCCTGCCATTTTTTATAGGCAGGCGAACCGGCCTGCTGCAGGCCGCGGTGCACGCCCACCGTCTGCACGCTGTAATCCTTGCCGAACTCCCAGCGCAGGTCGTCGCAGCTGACGAAGCTGCCCAGGCCCGGGTGGAACGGTTCCACGTGATAATCCTCGAGGTAGACTTCGATGAAGGTCTTCCAGTTGTAGTCGCACGCGTGGATTTCCACGTGGTCGAACATATAGCCGGAAAAATCGAGGTCTTTCGAGACGGACAAATCTTTCAATTTTTCCATCACGTTGTAGCCGTTTTGCTCGAACAGCAAGCCATTCCAGCTTTGCAGCGGGGTTTTCGACAGGTTCAGGCACGGCGTCTCGGGGAAATGCGGCGCACCGATCAATTCACCCTTGAGGTCGTAGGTCCAGCGGTGCAGCGGACAGACGATATGGTTCGCATTGCCGCGGCCATTGAACATCAGCGCCTGCCGGTGGCGGCACACGTTGGACAGCACTTCGATGCCATTGGCGTTGCGCACGAGCATGCGCCCTTCGTTCTCAGACGCCAGGGTCGCAAAATCGCCGGTTTCCGGCACCATCAGCGCATGCCCGACATAGCGCGGACCGGCTTGGAATAATTGCTGCATTTCACGCTGCAACAGCGTTTCGTCAAAATAGACGTGGACCGGAAGTTGCGCGTTTGAACGCGCCAGCTTGGCGTGAGTAGCCAGATCGGACATCCCAACCCCTCATAAATGTACAACGGTCAGCAGTGCCCCAGGCCATTCCCTGGGCAACCGCTACAGAGAGAAAGAATCCGCAAAGACCTGAATTCAAATTTGTTGAAACGGTATTTCGGACAGAACCGGCGATTATAGCGCGTATCGGCCTCGGCATTGCCAAACCCCTGCGGCAAATAGCCTATTAATGAGAAACATTGTCATTTGGCGTGCAATTTCCGGCAGAGGGGGGCGATTCGGCTAAAATCCACTGCCAAGCTGGCAACGCTATTGACTTTGAGCGCGACGATTGCGCTTTAGTTTTCACTTAATAGTGTGGTTTGTTCTAAAATAACGCTTCTATGCTGGCCGGGAATCCCCGGCGTCTCCCTACAAGCCCCTCGTGCCACGAAGAGATCTGAGTCTATGTCGAAGAAATTAACTGCCGCTGCCGCAGCGCCGGCCTCGTTTGAAGAGGCAATGGCGGAACTGGCGCAGCTGGTAACGCAAATGGAAGCGGGCCAGTTGCCGCTGGAAGCATCGGTCGCGGCGTACCAGCGCGGCTCGGAACTGGTCAAGTATTGCGCAAGCCAGCTCGACAGCGTCGAAGCACAGGTGAAAGTACTCGAAGGCGACATGTTGAAACCCTTCGTGGATGCCGGCGAGGCCGCGCTATGATGGCGAACATGCAACAAGACGGCGTGACCTTCGGCGACTGGATGCAAGCCACCCAGTCGGGCGTGGAAGGCCGGCTCGACCAATTTTTGCCTGCGGCCGACGCCGTGCCGCACAAGTTGCACGCGGCCATGCGCTATGCGCTGTTGGGCGGCGGCAAGCGCGTGCGCCCGCTGCTGGTGATGGCGGCCGGTGAATTGTTTGATGCCGATCAAGATACCCTCGCGCGCGCTGCTTGTGCGTTGGAAATGATTCACGTGTATTCGCTGGTGCACGACGACATGCCGTGCATGGATGACGATGCCTTGCGCCGTGGCAAGCCGACCGTGCACATCGCCTACGATGAAGCGACGGCCCTGCTGGTGGGTGACGCGCTGCAATCGCAAGCGTTCATGCTGCTGGCCGACGGTGCGGCCATTCCACCGGGGCGGCAAATGGCCATGGTCAAGTTGCTGGCGCACGCCTCCGGTTCCTCTGGCATGTGCGGCGGCCAGGCGATCGACCTCGACAGTGTCGGCCTGGCCTTGACCTTGCCGCAGCTGGAACAGATGCATCAACTCAAAACGGGCGCCTTGCTGCGCGCGGCCGTGATCCTGGGCGCGCTGGCTGGCAAGGATTTGATGCCAGACGAGATGACGGCGCTGAACGCGTATGCGCGCGCCGTCGGGCTGGCGTTCCAGGTGGTCGACGACGTGCTCGACGCCACGGCCGACTCGGCCACCCTGGGCAAGACGGCGGGCAAGGATGCGGCCGCCAACAAGCCCACTTACGTATCGATACTGGGGCTGGAAGCATCGAGAGCCCTGGCAGAACAATTGCGGTGCGACGCCCATGCGGCGCTGGCGCCATTCGGGGACAAGGCACGCCGTTTGCGCGAGCTGGCAGACCTGGTCGTGCAGCGGAAGGCATAAATGAAACTGTTAGAAACCATCAATGAACCAGCGCAAGTGCGCAAGCTGGCCCGCTCGCAACTGGTGCCGCTGGCCCAGGAATTGCGCAGCTTCCTGCTCGATTCCGTTTCCAAGACGGGCGGCCACTTGTCGTCCAACCTGGGCACGGTCGAACTGACCGTCGCGCTGCATTACGTGTTCAACACGCCGCACGACCGCATCGTCTGGGACGTGGGCCACCAGACCTATACACACAAGATTTTGACGGGCCGGCGCGAGCGCATGCATACCCTGCGCCAGAAGGATGGCATTTCCGGCTTCCCGAAACGCGACGAAAGCGAATACGACACCTTCGGCACGGCGCACTCGTCGACGTCGATCTCGGCCGCGCTGGGCATGGCGCAGGCCGCCAAGATCAAGGGCGACCCGCTGCATGCGATCGCCGTGATCGGCGACGGTTCGATGACGGCCGGCATGGCCTTCGAGGCGATGAACAATGCGGGCGTGCAGGAAGACGTCAACTTGCTGGTGATCTTGAACGACAACGACATGTCGATCTCGCCGCCTGTGGGCGCGCTGAACCGCCACCTGGCGCGCCTGATGTCCGGCCAGTTCTATGCTGCGGCGAAAAATGTCGGCAAGTCCGTCTTGCCCGGCCCCGTGCTGGAACTGGCGAAGCGCTTTGAAGAGCACGCCAAAGGCATGGTCGTGCCCGCCACCATGTTCGAGGAATTCGGTTTCAATTATATCGGCCCCATCGATGGCCACGACCTCGATTCGCTGATCCCGACCTTGCAAAATATCAAGCAATTGAAGGGCCCGCAATTCCTGCATGTGGTGACCAAAAAAGGCCAGGGCTACAAGCTGGCCGAGGCGGAACCGATTTTGTACCACGGCACGGGCAAGTTCAATCCGGCCGAGGGCATCAAGCCGGCCACGGCGCCGGCCAAGATGACGTACACGGAAGTGTTCGGCAACTGGCTGTGCGACATGGCCGCGCACGACAAGCGCCTGGTGGGCATCACGCCCGCCATGCGCGAAGGCTCGGGCATGGTCAAGTTCGAACAGCAATTCCCGACCCGCTACTTTGACGTCGGCATTGCCGAGCAGCATTCCGTGACGTTTGGCGCGGGCCTGGCCTGCGAGGGCTTGAAACCCGTCGTGGCCATTTACTCCACGTTCCTGCAGCGCGCCTACGATCAGCTGATCCATGACGTGGCCCTGCAAAACCTGGACGTGACGTTCGCGCTGGACCGCGCCGGCCTGGTGGGCGCCGACGGCGCCACGCACGCGGGCAATTACGACATGGCATTCTTGCGCTGCATCCCGAACATGGTCGTCATGGCCGCGTCCGACGAAAACGAATGCCGTCAAATGCTGACCACGGGCTACCACTACCCGGGCCCGGCCGCGATCCGCTATCCGCGCGGTGCCGGCGCCGGCGTGGCCATCGTGCCGGAACTGACCAGCATTGAAATTGGCAAGGGCGAAGTCAAGCGCCACGGCAAGCGCATCGCCATCCTGGCCTTCGGTTCCATGGTGGCGCCTGGCGTGGCGGCCGGCGAGAAGCTCGACGCGACGGTGGCCAACATGCGCTTCGTCAAGCCGCTCGACGTGGCACTGGTGAAACAGCTGGCCGCAGAACACGATTACCTGGTGACGGTGGAAGAGGGCTGCATCATGGGCGGCGCCGGCTCGGCCGTGGCCGAAGCCCTGGCGGCCGCAGGGATCGTCAAGCCAATTTTGATGCTGGGCTTGCCGGACGTCTTCATCGACCATGGCGACCCGGTGCAGTTGCTGAAAAGCGTGGGCCTGGACGCCAGCGGCATCGCCGCATCGATCGAGCAGCGTTTTGGCGGCGCCCAGCCGCGCCTGGCCGCCGTCAGCTAAGTTTGCCGGCATACGGAAAAGCGGCACTGCAGTGCTAATGCCGTTCAGTTAAGACTGAACGGCATTTTCATTTTGGGCTTGTAAACGTCAGGGTCTGCTGTTAACCTGCCTGGCTATGCTCGACGATACTCTCCACTTCCTTGCTAATCACCTTGAAGCACCTGACTGGCGCCGGCTGGGCGAACACTTGCCGGTCGAGTGGATTGAGCAAGCCGTGCAGCGCACTGATGCAACGAGCATCCGCCATCGTCGCCTGCCAGCGGAGCAAGTCGTCTGGCTGATGGTGGCATTGGCGCTCTATCGCCACAAGTCCATTTGTGAGGTCCTCGATGATCTGGGCTTGGCCGTTCCAGACGCGCAGACCCCTTTTGTCAGCAAGAGCGCAGCTGCCCAGGCGCGCCAGCGCCTCGGTTCAGACCCGTTGAAATGGCTGTTCGATCACTCGGCGCAGCATTGGTGCGGCCAGGATCGCCGCGCCTATGTATTTAAAGGGCTGGTGTTGTTTGCCATGGACGGGACCACCTTGCGGACCCACGACAATGCTGAGACCCGTGAACACTTCGGCGCACAAAATTATTCCAGTGGCGCCATCGCAAGCTACCCTCAGGTACGCGGGGTGACCGTCACTGCGTTGTCAACCCATCTTGTTCACAGCGCTGCGTTTGGGCCTTACGGCACGAACGAAATGCTGTACGCCAAAAAGCTAATCGAT
>NZ_JBNYXT010000023.1:0-81069 GCF_051380795.1 Janthinobacterium leeuwenhoeki | reverse complement strand
ACTGATCATCGGTGCCATGATGCGCAAGCTGGTGCACGTGGCATTCGGCGTGCTCAGGTCGGGAAAAATATTTGATTCGACCTTGCACGCCGCTTGACGGGGATAACAGTATCTACCGCTGCATCGACTCCCATACTTTTTGCAGCCGCTTCGCCGACACCGGCATCGGCGTCCTCAACTCCTGCGCAAACAGCGACACGCGCAGCTCTTCCAGCATCCAGCGGAAGTCGACGAGTTTCGGGTCCGTGTTCTTGCCAGCCTGGCGATCCTTGGCCTGGCGCAAGTACGGCGCGGCGGCCGATTGCCATTCGGCCATCAATTTCGTGTCGCGCGCAGGGTCGGCGCGCAGTTTTTCCAGGCGCACGTTGATCGCCTTCAAATAGCGGGGGAAATGCGCCAGCTGCGTGTATTCGTTCTCCGTCAGGAAGCGCTTGTGCACGAGGCCCTGCAGCTGCGACTGGATATCGGACGCCGCCGCTGCGGGAATGTTTTGCAGGCGCTTGGGCAAGCCGTGGAATTCCGTCAGCACTTGCGACAGCAAACGGGCGATTTCATTCACCAGCAGGACCAGGCGCGACTTGCCCTCTGCCTGGCGCTTGGCAAACGAGGCCGCGTCCAGCGGCAGCGGATCTTGCAGGCAGGCGATGTCGAGCGCCTTGTTGATGATTTGCTCGCGCAGTTCTTCCTGCGAACCGAGGGCCATGAATTGCATGCCCATCTGTTGCAGGCCAGGGATGCTTTTCTCGACGTATTTAATTTGCTCCTTCATTTGCAGCGCGAACAATCGGCGCAAACCCACCTTGTGCGTGCGGGCCGCAACGGTCGGATCGTCAAACACTTCCAGGTCGCAATGCGTGCCCTTGTCGACCAGGGCGGGGAAGCCGATCAGGGTCAGCTTGCCCTGCACGATTTCCAGCAATTCCGGCAATTCGCCAAAAGTCCAGGCCGTCAAGCCCATGTGCTGCGAGACGGTGGCATTCGCCGATGTCGGTGCTGCAGGGGCAGCGCCCTTGCCTGCTGCGACGGTGGTGCTCTGCGCCTGCAGCCGCGACGCCACTTGCGCACCCGCCACCTTGGCACCGGGCGTGCCCGTGCCGGAGACGCCCGACACTTCGGCCAGCTTCTGGAAACTCTGGCGCGCCTGGCCGCCGAATTCCGCCTGCAGGGTGGCCAGGTTGCGGCCCATGTCCAGCTGGCGGCCATGCTCATCGATCACCTTGAAATTCATGAAGTGATGGGCAGGCAGGGTTTCCGGCTTGAAGTCCGTCGTCAGCACATTGATGGTGATTTGCGTGCGGATGTCGGCAATGATGGCGTCTACAAGATCGCCGCGGCCAAACACGCCCGCCTCATGCACGCGTTCGCAGAACTTGGCCGCATAGTCGGGCAGCGGCACGCAGTGGCGGCGCAGCTTTTGCGGCAAGGATTTTAATAGCAGATGCACTTTTTCCTTCAGCATGCCCGGCACCAGCCATTCGCAGCGCTCGCGCGGCAACTGGTTCAAGGCATACAGCGGCACGCTCAAGGTCACGCCATCGCGCACGCTGCCCGGCTCGAAGTGGTAGGTGAGGCCCATTTCCAGGCCCGTCACCGACATGGTTTTCGGGAACAGGTCGGTGGTCACGCCGGCCGCCTCGTGACGCATCAACTCTTCGCGGTTCAGATACAGCAGCTTCGGATTCTCGCGCGTCGTCTCTTTATGCCACTTCTCGAAACCGGCGCCATTGCACACGTCGGCCGGCAGCAGCTTGTCGTAGAAGGCGGCGATCAATTCATCGTCCACCAGCACGTCCAGGCGGCGCGACTTGTGCTCGAGGTTTTCGATGTCCTTGATCAGCTTGTGGTTGTGCGCAAAAAACGGCGCGCGCGTGTCGAAGTCGCCGCCGACAAGCGCATCGCGGATGAAGATTTCGCGCGCTTCCGGCAAGTTGAAATTGCCATAGTTGATGCGGCGCTGGCTGTACACCACCAACCCATATAAAGTCGCCCGTTCCGAGGCCGTCACTTGCGCCGAACGTTTTTCCCAGCGCGGCTCGCCCCAGGATTTCTTCAGCAAATGCTCACCGACTTTTTCCAGCCACTCGGGCTGGATCTGCGCCACGCAGCGCGCATACAATCGCGTGGTGTCGACCAGTTCGGCCGCCATGATCCACTTGCCCGGCTTTTTCAGCAGCGAGGAACCGGGCCAGATATGGAACTTGATGCCGCGCGCGCCCAGATATCCGGCGCCCGGCTCGTCTTCGCCTTTGAAACCGATATTGCCCAGCAAGCCAGTCAGCAAGGCCATGTGCAGGTTGTCGTAGGTGGCCGGCGCTTCGTTCAGGCGCCAGCCTTGTTCCTTGACGATGGTCAACAACTGCGAATGCACGTCGCGCCATTCGCGCAAGCGCATCTGCGACAGGAAATTCGTGCGGCAATTGTCCTGCAACTGGCGGTTGGTTTTCTTGTGCTCGATGGCGGCTTCGAACCAGCGCCAGATTTTCAGGTAACTGAGGAATTCCGACTTTTCATCGGCAAACTTCTTGTGCGCCTCGTCGGCCGCCTGCTGGTGCTCCATCGGGCGGTCGCGCGGGTCTTGCACGGACAGGGCCGAAGCGACGATCAGCACTTCCGTCAGACAGGCGTTATCGAGCGCGGCCAGGATCATGCGGCCCACGCGCGGGTCCAGCGGCAGCTTGGCCAGCTTGTTGCCCAGCGGCGTGAGTTGATTGACTTCATCGACGGCGCCCAGTTCCTGCAGCAATTGGTAACCGTCTGCCACCGCGCGCGCCAGCGGCGGCTCGATGAAGGGGAAGGTTTCCACGTCTGTCAGGTGCAGGGATTTCATGCGCAGGATGACGGCCGCCAGCGAGGAGCGCAGGATTTCCGGCTCCGTGAATTTCGGCCGCAGCAGATAATCCTGCTCTTCGTAGAGGCGGATGCAGACGCCATCGGCCACGCGGCCGCAACGGCCGGCGCGCTGGTTGGCGGCCGACTGGGCGATCGGCTCGACCTGCAGCTGCTCGACCTTGTTGCGGTAACTGTAGCGTTTCACGCGCGCCAGGCCCGCGTCGACCACGTAGCGGATACCGGGCACGGTCAGCGAGGTTTCCGCCACGTTGGTGGCCAGCACGATGCGGCGCGCATTGCTGGTTTTAAAGACGCGCTCCTGCTCTTCGGCCGACAAACGGGCGAACAGGGGCAAAATCTCCACGTGCGGCGGGTGGTGCTTGCGCAGCGCTTCGGCGCAGTCGCGGATTTCGCGCTCGCCCGGCAAGAACACCAGCACGTCGCCCGAGCCGATGCGGCACAGTTCTTCCACGCCATCGACGACGGCATCCATCAAGTCGCGCTTTTCGCGCGCGGCGGCAGTCCTCTGTCCCGGTTTGTCGGCGCTGTTGCTACCCGCGCCCGAACCTGGCATGGCCACCTGCTCGCGCTCCACGGGGCGGTAGCGTACTTCCACCTGGTACAAGCGGCCCGACACTTCGATCACGGGCGCGGGCTTTTCCGGCGTACCGAAATGGCGCGAGAAGCGTTCCGCGTCGATGGTGGCCGAGGTGATGATGATTTTCAGGTCAGGCCGGCGCGGCAGCAGCTGTTTCAGATAGCCGAGCAGGAAATCGATGTTCAGGCTGCGTTCGTGCGCTTCATCGATGATGATGGTGTCGTAATTTTTCAACAACGGGTCGGTCTGCGTCTCGGCCAGCAAGATACCGTCCGTCATCAGCTTGACGGAGGCGCCACGGCTCAGGGTGTCTGTAAAGCGCACCTTGAAACCCACCGTTTCGCCCAGCGGCGTGCCCAGCTCCTGCGCGATACGCTTGGCCGTCGAGGAAGCGGCGATACGCCGCGGCTGCGTGTGGCCGATCATGCCCTTCTGGCCGCGTCCCAGTTCCAGGCAAATCTTCGGCAATTGGGTCGTCTTGCCGGAACCCGTTTCGCCCGAGACGATGATGACCTGGTTTTCCATCAGGGCCTTGGCGATTTCCGCGCGCCGGCCCGAGACGGGCAAGTCTTCCGGATACGTGATCGGTGGCAGCGGATTGCGGAAAGCCTTTTCCGCCTCGCGCGCGGCGCGGGCAGCGTCACGGCTTTCGCGGCTTTCCTGCCCCTCGCGCGGCGGGCGCGCGGCCTGGGGCTTGCCCTGTCCCGCGCGCTGCTGCTGTTGCTGTTTCTGCTGCTCCGCGCGCGGCGGCTGCTGCCTTTGCTGGCTCACGGGCGGGCGCTGGCGGCCCTGCGCAGGCGTGGCGGCAGGCGCGGAAACATCCCCGCTGGCGGGCACATTTGCAACGTTGGAAAGAGGGGAAGACTTATTGCTGGCTGAAGACATTGTTTTTTACAGGTATTTTAAGCGCGCACATCGCGCAGCGAATTATAATGCGCTTAATGGAAAACCCTACCCAATTCGTCCAATGGCTGCGCTCAGTCGCGCCCTACATCCACGCCTTTCGCGGCAAGACCTTCGTGGTCGCCTTCCCCGGTGAACTCGTCAGCGCCGGGGCGCTGCAGGTGCTGGCCCATGATTTGTCCCTGCTGCATGCGCTGGACATCAATGTCACCGTTGTCTACGGCTCACGGCCGCAGGTAGCGGAACAGCTGGCCTTGCGCAACGTCGAAGGCCGCTTCCACAATGGCGTGCGCATCACGGACATCGCCGCGCTGGAATGCGCGAAGGAAGCGGCCGGCGAGCTGCGCCTCGATATCGAAGCCGCGTTCAGCCAGGGCTTGCCGAATACGCCCATGTCGCATGCGGCCATCCGTATCATTTCAGGCAACTTCATCACGGCGCGCCCGCTGGGCGTGATCGATGGCGTGGACCTGGAACTGACAGGCATCACGCGCAAGGTCGATGCCGAAACCATCCATTCCATCCTCGGTTCGGACGGCCTGGTGCTGCTGTCGCCGCTGGGCTTCTCGCCGACCGGTGAAGCGTTCAATCTGACCATGGAAGACGTGGCCTGCAGCGCAGCCATCGCCTTGCACGCGGACAAGCTGATTTTCATCACGGAAACGCCGATGATGGAAGACGCCACGGGCGTGGAAATCCGCGAACTGTCGTCGCACCAGGCCGAAGCCGTGCTGATGGCGGGCTTCTTGCCGGACGCCACGGCGTTTTACCTGAAACATTGCGTCAAGGCATGCCACAACGGCGTCGAGCGCTCGCACATCGTGCCCTTCTCGATGGATGGTTCGGCCCTGCTGGAATTGTTTACCCATGATGGCGTGGGTACCATGATCAGCCATGAAAACCTGGAAAGCCTGCGCCAGGCCACCATCGAAGACGTGGGCGGCATCATCAAACTGATCGAACCGCTGGAAGCGGACGGTACTTTAGTGAAGCGGGGCCGCGAGCTGATCGAACGCGAAATCGATTATTTCTCCGTCATCGAGCATGATGGCGTGATCTTCGGCTGCGCCGCCCTGTACCCTTTCCCCGCGCAAAAGATGGCGGAAATGGCATGTTTGACGGTCAACCCGGAAGTGCAAGCCCAGGGCGACGGCGAGCGCATCCTGAAACACATGGAAAACCGCGCCCGTGCCGCCGGCCTGAACAAACTGTTCGTGCTGACCACGCGCACCTCGCACTGGTTCAAGAAACGCGGCTTCGTGCCGGCCACCGTCGACGATTTGCCGAAGGACCGCCAGCATATGTATAACTGGCAACGCAAATCGCAGGTGTTAATGAAAACCTTGTAAAAAAAGCCCGGCATGCCGGGCTTTTTCTTTACTTAAACATCATTACTTGATGTTCAGCGGGGCGAACGATTTCACCAGATCGTCGAGCGCCTTCAATTGCGCCAGGAATGGCTCCAACTGGTCCAGCGGCAAGGCGCTGGGGCCGTCGCAGCGGGCGTTGTCGGGATCAGGATGGGCTTCCAGGAACAGGCCGGCGATGCCGACGGCCAGGCCGGCGCGGGCCAGGTCCGCCACCTGCTGACGGCGGCCGCCCGAGGCGGCGCCACCGGGATCGCGTTGTTGCAGCGCATGCGTGACGTCGAAGATGATAGGCAAGTCGTCGCAGGTTTTCTTCATCACGCCAAAGCCCAGCATGTCGACCACCAGGTTGTCGTAGCCGAGGCAGGTGCCACGGTCGCACAGAATCAGTTGATCGTTGCCCGCTTCCTTGAATTTCTCGACGATATTGGCCATCTGGCCAGGGCTCAAAAATTGCGGCTTCTTGATGTTGATGACTTTACCGGTTTTCGCCAGGGCCACGACGAGGTCCGTCTGGCGCGCGAGGAAGGCGGGCAATTGCAGCACGTCGACCACTTCGGCCACCTGCTGCGCCTGCCATGGCTCATGCACGTCGGTAATCACGGGCACGCCGAACGCCGCCTTGACGTCCTGGAAAATGCGCATGCCTTCTTCCAGGCCCGGGCCACGATAGGAATGGATAGACGAGCGGTTAGCCTTGTCGAAGCTGGCCTTGAACACATAGGGAATGCCCAGTTTTTGCGTCACGCGCACATATTCTTCGCAGGCGCGCATGGCGAGATCGCGCGATTCGAGCACGTTAATGCCGCCGAACAGCACAAAGCTGCCGGTATTGCTGACGTCGATGCCATGGACTTTCACTGAGGTCATAGAGATTCCATCTTGGTTAATTGTTACTACTTGCTTGGAAGAGGCGCAGCCAGCGGCTGGCGCGATAAGGCATCTTACTAGCTGGGACGGCGCAGATCAAATTTGATCCAGCGCAAGGGCACGGCAAACGGCGTGTCGCCAGGCTGCGACGGCCCCGCGAGGGCTGGCGCAAAGTGCCTTATAATCACGCTTTATCTCTACACTGATTCAGGAGCACAGATGGCCCGCACGATCCACTGCATCAAACTCAACAAGGAAGCCGAAGGACTGGATTTCCCGCCGTACCCGGGCGAACTGGGCAAGAAGATTTACGAATCGGTGTCGAAAGAAGCGTGGGCCGCCTGGCTCAAGCATCAGACCATGCTGGTCAATGAAAACCGTCTGAACCTGGCCGACGCGCGCGCCCGTAAATACCTGGCCACGCAAATGGAAAAGCATTTCTTCGGCGATGGCGCCGATGCGGCAATGGGTTACGTTCCGCCAACGGAATAAGTTTTATCGCGTGCCCGTGACCACGTCACGGGCAGTTTCACCTTCGCTACACCTGCGTTTCACGCCCTCCTCCGCCGTTTCACGGCAATCCTTCCCCGTTTCATCGCAAGCGCCTCGCCGCCCCTGCCGCCGGCTGGCACAGTACGTCCATCGACAACATCACACCAAGGCGGACACCATGTTGCAGCAGATCTTCAGCCACACCCCGCTCTACGTCTGGGCCATCCTGGGCTTTCTCGTGTACAGGGGCGTGCTGGCCAGCCGCGCGCGCGCGGTGACCTTGCGCAAGCTGTGCATCATTCCCCTGGTCATGCTGGTCCTGTCCCTGAGCGGCGTGCATGGCAGTTTCGGCTTAGCCGGCGTGGCGCCGTTCGCCTGGGGCGCCGGCGCACTGGCCGGCGCGGCGCTGGCGTGGACGCTGGCCGATGTGCGCAAGATAGTCGCCATTCCCGAGCGGGCCAGCGTGCAGCGCCCTGGCAGCTGGGTGCCGCTGATCTTGATGATGAGCGTCTTCTGCATGAAATATGCGGTCGCCGTGACCCTGGCCATCGCCCCAGCCTATGACCAGGCGCCCGGCTTCATGGTGCCTGTCTGCCTCGCCTATGGCGGCTTCAGCGGCATCTTCCTCGGTGGCCTGCTGCGCACCGTGGCGGTGTACCGCCAGGCGCACATGACAAGCGGCCCGCAAGGGGCCGCTGTGTAAAACAGGTGCAAACGCCGGCGCACGCCGGCTATCGTCTTAGTACGCCAGGGTACGCACGCCTTCCGGCATGCCCAACAGGCAGACATTGGCGCCGCGCACGGCGAACAGGCCGACGGCGATGACGCCGACGATCTGGTTGATCTGCTGTTCCAGCGCTACCGGATCGGCAATCTGCAAGCCCAGTACGTCGATGATTTCGCCGCCGTTGTCGGTAATGAACGCTTCCGTGCTGCCGGCCTTCAGGCGCAAACGGGGCGTGCCGCCCAGCGCGGCCAGCTGGCGCGAGACGGCGGCGCGGGCCATCGGCACCACTTCCACCGGCAGCGGGAAGGCACCCAGGGTTTCCACCAGCTTGGAGCCGTCGGCGATGCAGACGAACTGCTTCGCTACGGAAGCAACGATCTTTTCACGCGTCAATGCCGCGCCGCCACCCTTGATCATGGCGCCGCTGGCCGTGATTTCATCGGCGCCGTCGATGTAGACGGCGATCGACTCGACGTCGTTCAAGTCGAAGACGGGAATGCCATGGCCAGCCAGGCGCGCGGCCGTCGCTTCTGACGACGCGACCGTGCCCTTGATGGTGTGCTTGATCTTGGCCAGTTCATCGATGAAAAAATTGGCGGTGGAACCGGTGCCGACACCGATGATTTCACCTTCAACCACATAGGCTATGGCGGCGCGGGCTACGGCTTGCTTCAATTCGTCTTGGGTCATGGCATTCAGGCTAAAGTGGGGAATGGCGGTATTTTAACGGATTGCCAGCCCGGCCAGCCGGCCACCATGGCCGACGCGACGACTCGATACAACAGGCAAGCGGGAAAACCTTGCCCTTGGGGCAATTACGCACCCAATTACCCTCTATGCCCTCTAAAATATGCGAAAATGAAATGATAGACCGATATGACGTTTCAGGAATAGCACATGACTCACAGTAAGCAGGTACTTGTTGTCGATGACAGCCGGGTTTCACGTTTGATGTCGCATCAATTCATTCTCAGCAAACATGCCGACTGGCAAGTAATTGAGGCGGCGACGGGTGAGGAAGCACTGGAAAAAGTCAAGACCGCCACCCCTGTGCTGATACTACTGGATGTCAACATGCCCGGCATGGGCGGCATCGCGGCGGCAGAACAATTGCGCGCGCTGTGCCCGCAGACGCACATCATTCTCGTCACGGCCAATGTGCAGAACGCCACCCGCCACCGCGCCAGCGAACTGGGTGTGGGCTTCATGGAAAAACCGATCACGGAAACGCGCATCCACCAGCTGATCGAATCACTGGGACTGTGAACATGCTCAATCTCTCCGAACTGGAAAACGATGCCCTGGTAGAGATATTCAACATCGGGGTGGGCCATGCGGCGGCGGCCATGAGCGAGATCGTGAATGAAGAAGTCACCATGTCGGTGCCGTCGATCACCTTCCTGAACCGTGCCGACGCGGCCTCCTTGCTGGGCAGCAAGAAGGATGGCGAACGCATCTGCGGCGTCAGCCAGCATTACGATGGCGCTTTCGCCACCGAAGCCATTCTGATGTTCCCGGAAGACAAGAGTCTGGAAATCGTGCGCCTGATGGTGGGCGACGCCATGCCATTGCAGGAACTGACGGAGATGGAACAGGAGGCGATGAGCGAGATCGGCAACATCATCCTCAATTCCTGCGTCGGGACCCTGGCCAACCTGTTCGACAGCGAACTGCATGGCTCGCTGCCCCTGTACCACGTGGGCACCAGCGCGGAAATCCTGTCCTCGTTCGGCGGCCAGGATGACGAGGCCGTCGTGCTGATGCTGCATATCGACTTCGTGCTGTCCAAGCATCAGATCCACGGTTATGTGGCATTCGTGCTCGACCTGTCCGCCTTGCACGACCTGAAACAGCAGGTCAGCCACTATCTGGCCAAGGTGCTGGGACAGGCGTGACGATCATGCCGGATGCCTTGCAACGACTCGCCCTGCTCGAGAGCATACTTGGCGCCGTGAACCTGGGCGCCATCGTACTCGATGAGCAGCGCCGCATCGTGCTGTGGAATCACTGGATGGCGCGCCACTCGGCCCGCCAGGCAGACGCCGTGCTGGGCCAGGATTTCTTCGCCGTCTTTCCGGAACTGCGGCACAAGCGCATAGCTTCGGCCATCACCCAGGCCCTGCGCGACAATTTTCAGTCGCTGCTGTCGCAAACCCTGCACAAGGCGCCGTTTGCGCTGTACACGCATGGCGCGGCCACGGCCGGCAACGACGGCGAGGAACGCATGCAGCAAGCCATCGCCGTTACGCCGATCAACCTGCCCGGCTCGCCGCGCCACTGCCTGATCCAGATCAATGATGTCACCATCGCCGTGGGCCGCGAAAAGCTGCTGCGTGAACAGACCATGGTCTTGCGCTCGCAAACCTTTTCCGACGGCTTGACGGGCATCGCCAACCGCCGCCACTTCGACGTGGCGATCGAGCGGGAAATGCGGCGCGCCATGCGCACCAGCAGCCCGCTGTCGCTGCTGATGATCGATATCGACCATTTCAAGGATTACAACGACCATTACGGCCACCAGCAGGGCGACGATTGCCTGATACGCGTGGCGGCCGAACTGGCCGCCATGCTGCAGCGCCCCACCGACCTGCTGGCCCGCTATGGCGGCGAAGAGTTTGCCGCCATCCTGCCCGATACGGACGCGGCGCAGGCGCTGCGCATGGCCGAGGCGATCCGCCAGCACGCGGCCGACCTGCGCATTGCGCATGCCAAGACGGGCAATGCCGTCAAGCACATCACGGTCAGCATCGGCATCGCCACGCGGCAGCCGCAGCAGCCGCTGACCATCTCCGCCCTGATCGGCGCCGCCGACCGCGCCCTGTACCTGGCCAAGGGCGCCGGGCGCAACCGCGTGATGGTGCAGCCGCTGTAAAAAAAAAGCAACGCAGGAAAAAGGATTCCAGTAGACATCTTTACGGCGTATGCGTAGACTCGTCACTGATTGCAGCAAAAACAACAAGAATTTATCTGCGGTATCGTCCCATACGTATGGCCCGCCCATGCGGGATACCGCCAGGAGTGCTTGTGAACCTCGATCCTCCCCTCAAGTCCGGTTTGCCGGGTGCCGGCATGGATACGACCATGGTAAACGGCATGCGTCTGCTGCTGTCGAGCGCCACCTTGCTGACCCTGTTCATCGACCACGAAAGCGCCGGCAAGCTGAGCAAGATCACCTGGCTGATCTTTTCCGCGTATACCCTGCACAGCCTGCTGCTATATGTGCTGGCCGTCCTGGGCCTTAGCTTGCCGGAAGACATACTGCTGTACTGGCTGGACGTGGCCTGGTATGCGCTGATCGTGTTTTCCACCAGCGGCCACAACAATTTATTCTTCCTGTTTTTCTTCTTTGCCATCCTGACCTCGTCGTTCCAGCGGGGCTTCGAGGAAGGCGCGCGCGTGACCCTGGCTTCGGCTGGCCTGTTCGCCGCCACCGCCCTGTTCGGCGAAACGGGGGCGGAACTGTCGCGCCTGCTGCTGCGCACCACCTTCCTGCTGGCGCTCGGCTACATGATCGCCTATTGGGGCGGCTCGGCCATCACCCAGCGCAGCCACCTGGCGCTGCTGCGCGATGTCAGCCAGCTGTCCAATCCCCGCTTCGGCGTCGACCAGACCATCACCTCGGTGCTGGAAAAAACCCGCAGTTACTTCAACGGCCGCAGTTGCCTGCTGATCATGCAGGACAAGGGCTCGCGGGTCTGGTCGCTGCGCAGCGTGATTCATACGGGCACGGGCGTCGTGCATACCAGTTCGCTTCTCAGCGACGACGCAGCCAGCCCCCTGCTCGCTTTCCCGCCCGATAAAATCGCCCTGTACAACCAACCCGCTGGCCGCTGGCTAGCGTGGACAGGCGGTGCGCGCATGCTTGAGCCCGACAGCGGGCGCTGGCTGCGGCATGACGACGCGGCAGGCGCCCGCCTGGCCGAACTGCTCGAAGCGCATGCCTTCATCAGCGCACCGCTGCCCTTGCGCAATGGCAAAGGCCGCATCTTTATCGTCTCCGCCACCAGCATGAGCAAGACGGATGCCCTGTTTCTCAGCCATATAGGCGCGCAGGCGTTTCCCGTCATTGAAAACATCGACCTGCTCGACCGCCTGGCGTCGCAGGCGGCCTCGCGCGAGCGCGAAAAGATCGCGCGCGACCTGCATGACACGGCCGTGCAGCCGTATATCGGCTTGCGCCATGGCCTGGCCGCCCTGCGCAACGAAGCCACGCCAGGCAACCCGCTGCTGCCCGAGCTGGAAAAACTGATCCTCATGTCGGGCCAGGTGATTACCGACCTGCGCAGCTACGCGCGCACGTTCAAGAACGGCCAGGTGCAAAGCGAACCGGAACTGCTGGTCGCGCTGCGCCGCCAGGCCAAGCAGATCCGCGAATTCTATGGCATCGACATCGCCCTGCATATCGAAGGCGACCTGCATATCAATGACCGCCTGGCGGCCGAGGTGTTCCAGATCGTCAACGAAGGCATGAGCAATATCCGCAAGCATACGTCGGCGCGCCATGGCGCCGTCAAGCTGACCTGCGCGCAGGGCGCGCTGCACATCAGCATCGACAACGAATGCGCCGCCGCGCACGTGCCCGACTTCCTGCCCGACTCGCTGGCCGAGCGCGCCGCCGCCCTCGGCGGCACCGCCCGTGTCACGCATGGCATGCTGGGCAACACCTCCGTACAGATCGAGATCCCCATATGAATGACAATCGCCACAAGCCTCCGCCCAGCCATGTCATCAGCGTCATGCTGGTGGACGATCACAAGACCATGCTGTGGGGACTGGAGCGGCTGATCGGCGGCGAGCACTCGGGCATGCGCGTGGTCGCCACGGCGTCCGACAGCGCCGAGGCGCTGGAGCAGGCGAAGGCGCTGCAACCGGATGTGATCGTGCTGGACCTGGACCTGGGCGGCATCAGCTCGCTGGCCATCCTGCCCGCGCTGACGCAGTGCGGCAGCACGCGCGTGCTGGTGCTGACAGCCAGCCACGACCAGGCGATTCTGGACCAGACGGTACTGAAAGGCGCGCGCGGCATCGTCAGCAAGGACGCCCCGGCGGAAATGGTGCTCAAGGCCATCGAAAAGGTGTACCACGGCGAGTTGTGGCTGGAACACGCGATGCTGGGACGCATGCTGACGCAACTGACCCAGCCCGGCGGCGGCTCGGCGCAAGCCATCGCCGTCACCAGCCTGACCCTCAAGGAAAGAAAGATCATCGCCGCGCTGGTGCACGGCAGCGGCACGCCGGCCAAGCTGCTGGCGGACCAGCTGTTCATCTCCGAACATACCTTGCGCAATCACCTGACGTCGATCTACCGCAAGCTGGGCGTATACAACCGCCTGGAACTGTACGCCTACGCCACCAAGCACCAGCTGGGCGAATTGCCGTCCGGCGCCTGACGCCGCCCCCCCTGCACGGCCACTGCAAGGCCACGCACTCCCTCCCCACCGCCCCTTTCGCCAGCCACCGGCACGGCCTGCGCCCCTGCGCCGCCGCGCGTCAGACTCAGCCATGACAATTGTCACGAAAAAAACAAGCAGTTCCTCCTGGCAATAAAAGGATGTTCTTCTGATGTAGATCAAGCTGCCAACTTCTATAGTGGTCTTACCGGAGTGCAAATCACCGCGCGGCCCACCACGACACGGAGCACAGCATGCGCTTTGACAAGTTTCTTCCGACGGCCCTGATCACCTATCTCCAGGGCAAGGAAAAGGCTGCGTTCTACCGCTATGCCCTGGTGGCGGCCCTCATGGCAGTGGTGTGCATCATCGGACTGCTGGCACTGGGCGAAAGCCCATGAAACCGCCAGATCGAAGCACCAGGAAGCCAAGCTGCAATACCGTTTTACCCACCGCTGTTTCTTAACCACCACCAGGAGTTGTCATGAACCTCATCAAAAACTTTATCCGCGAAGAAGATGGCGTCACCGCAATCGAATACGGCCTGATCGCTGCCTTGATTGCCGTGGTGATCATCGCCGCCGTGACCATCGTCGGCACGCAGCTGAAAAAGACTTTCAGCAGCATCGGCACCAAGCTGACCACTGCCAATGCCTGACGCGGTGCTGTCCGGGCCAGCCCAGCGCCAGCCCGGACTAGGCTTCCTCCCATTTCCGGCACGCCCACCTTGACGACGCATAGCGAGGCCCATCGTGAAATCTCTCTTCACCCGTGTATCCGACGAGTCGGCTGTCACAGCGATCGAATATGCGCTGCTGGCGGGCCTGATAGCGGCAGTGCTGGTGATCACGATCACCCTGCTCGGCGACCAGGTCAAGCTGCTGTTTGTCTATGTCAAGGACCAAGTGGTCCTGGCCCTGTCATGAATACCCTGCGCGCCTCGCTGCGCACCCACCGTGCCCTGCTGCTGATCGTGCTGCTGTACGCAGCCGGAGCCATGCTGCTGGCCGGCAGCCTGCCCAGCCCATCGGACGTTCTCAACGTGCTGGCCGGCTTCTTCATGGCCATCCTCACGGGTCCCGTCTTCATCCTGTGCGGCTACACCATCCATGTCATGGTGATGAAACGCCCGCACCGCCTGTGCCACTATCTGTACCATGATCTGCGCCGCTACCTGAGCAACGAGCGCCTGCTGCACGCGCTGCCGGCCATGCTGCTGATCCCCGTCTTCGCCTCCAGCTTCACCGTATTCAAGGCCGCCATCCCGCGCCTGCATCCGTACACCTGGGATGCCAGCCTGTCCGCCTGGGACATTGCGCTGCATGGCGGCAAGGCCCCATGGGAATGGTTGCAGCCGCTGCTGGGCCACCCGCTCGTCACGGGCTTGCTCAACTTCAACTACCACTTCTGGTTCTTCCTGTTCTACGCCGTGCTGTACTGGCTCATCCTCGATACGCGCCGCCCGCTGCTGCGCATGCAGTTCCTGCTCAGCTTTGTGCTGACCTGGATCGCCCTCGGCAGCATCCTGGCCGTGCTGTTTGCCTCGGTCGGCCCCTGCTACTACGGCCACCTGCACGCCAGCGACCCGTATGCGCCGCTGATGGCCTACCTGCACGACGCCAACCAGCATGTCCCCGTCTGGGCCCTGCAGGTACAGGACATGCTGTGGCAAGGTTATGAAAACAAGGGCGCAAACGGCGAACTGGGCATCTCCGCCATGCCCAGCATGCATGTGGCCACGGCCGTGCTGATGGCGATCATGGGCTGGAAAATCAGCCGCGCCGCCGGACTCGCGCTGTCCGCCTTCGCCTTGCTGATCCTGCTCGGCTCCATCCACCTGGGCTGGCACTATGCGCTCGACGGCTATGTGGGCGCGGCTGGCGCGGCGCTGGTGTGGCAGTTGGTGGGACGGATGCTGGGCCGCCAGGCCGCAGCACCCGCCATGCACGTGGCTACGGTGCCCTGCATGAGCAAGGAAGGACTGACATCATGAACGCCCACCTGCCCATGCTGCTGTGCCTGGCCGTACTGGCCACCCTGCTCGCTGCCGCCCTGTGGCACGACCTGCGCACGCGCCGCATCCCCAACCAGCTGGTGCTGTGGGGCACGCTGGCCGGGCTGATCCTGAACAGCTTCGTGCCATCCGGCGCCGGCCTGTTCGACGCTGCCTTCGGCGGCCTGGGACTGCTGCAGGCGCTGGCCGGCGCCGCTGCCGGACTGGCCCTGCTGCTGCCCATGTACCTGCTGCGTGCCCTGGGCGCCGGCGACGTCAAGCTGATGGCCATGTGCGGCGCCTTCCTCGGTCCCGACGCCGTGCTGGAAGCAGCCCTGCTGACCTTCCTGTGCGGCGGCGTGCTGGCCCTGGCCGCCGCGCTGGCAGGCCGCCGCCTGCGCCTGGTGCTGCGCAACACCTATCACATGATGCTGGGGGCGCTGCTGCACAGCCTTGCCGGCGGCGCCGCCACGATCGCCGAACCGCCGCCCGCCACCGGCAAGCTGGCCTACGCCTTCGCCATCGCCAGCGGCACCGCGCTGCAGGTGTTCCTGCAATACCACCATCTATGGAGCCTGCGCTGAAACGCGCCGCCTGCCCGCCACTACAGGACCTGACCATGCACACCCTCGCCACCCTCTGCCACTCGCGCCGCGCCAGCCTGCTCACCAGCATCGCCATGGCCGGCCTGTGGACCTTCTTCGCCAGTGCCCACGTGGTGGGATTCCTGCGCAGCGGCGACTGGAGCTATCTGCTGTTCTGCGCCGCCGAAACCCTGGCCGCCCTGTTCTTTATCGTGCGCACGGCCCCCGTCAGCGTTTCCACCGATGCGGGCGACTGGCTGCTGGCCATCGGCGCCACCTTCGCGCCCTTCCTCCTGTCCCCCGCCGACATGGCCATCTGGCCCGGCGCGCGCTACCTGCTGGCCCTCGGCAGCCTGCTGCAGATCGCCGGCCTGCTATCGCTGAACCGCAGCTTCGGCCTGGTGGCGGCGCAGCGTGAGATCAAGACGGGCGGCGTCTACCGCGTCATCCGCCATCCCCTGTATGCCAGCTACCTGATTTCCCTGAGCGGCTACCTGCTGGCCAACACCTCGCCCGCCAACACCATCATCTATGTTGCGACCATGAGCATGATGGTGATGCGCCTGCTGCGCGAAGAGCGTTTCCTGTCCACCGACGTGCGCTATCGCGTCTACATGCGCCAGGTGAAGTACCGCCTGCTGCCCTTCATCTTCTGATATCCGGCTACCCGAACGAGGAGTACCTATCATGCCTGACACCTATCCAGAACGCAGCGATGGCGGCGGCATCGAGCCGGCGGCCAAGCGCACGCCACGCACGGTCGAGGAAACGGGATTGCCCTTCCTGTTTCTGGTCGAACTGCTGGTGAAGATACTTTTCCTGCGCGGTCAGATCGGCCTGCCCGCCCTGTCGACGCATGTGAAACTGGGCGCCGGCGTGCTCGAACCGCTGCTGACCTTCATGCGCGCCGAAAAACTGTGCGAAGCGCGCCGCAACGGCGGCAGCGGCACCGACGCCGACCTGTATTACCTGCTGGGCGACCAGGGCCGCCTGCGCGCCGCCGAGTACATGCGCCGCAATGCCTACAGCGGCCCCGCCCCCGTCACACTGGCCGACTACAGCAACCAGGTGCTGGCGCAAAGCGTGGCGCACATGCAGGTCACGCGCGACGACGTGCAGCGCGAGTTCCGCGATGTGGTGGCCAGTTCGGCCGTGCTGGACCAGCTGGGTGCGGCCATGAATTCCGGGCGCGCCCTGTTCTTCCACGGTCCCGCCGGCAGCGGCAAGAGCTACCTGGCCGAGCGCCTGAACGGCCTGCTCAGCGGCGCCATCGCCCTGCCCCATGCCGTGATGGTCGACGGAGAAGTGCTGCCTTTCCTCGACCCCATGCTGCACACCCTGTCGCCCGGCGGTTCCGTGCCGCCCGACCCCCGCTGGGTGCGCGCACAGCGCCCCGCCGTACTGACGGGCGGCGAACTGACGCTCGACATGCTTGACCTGCAATTCGACCAGGGCACCCGCCTGTACCAGGCGCCGCTGCACCTGAAGGCCAACAACGGCATCTTCATCATCGACGACCTGGGCCGCCAGCGCTGCTCGCCCGTGGAACTGATGAACCGCTGGATCGTGCCGATGGCGCGGCATATCGATTACCTGTCGCTGCACACGGGCTACAAGTTCCCCGTGCCCTTCGACGTCATCGTCGTGTTCTCCTCGAACCTGGCGCCGCAGCACCTGGCCGACGACTCCTTCCTGCGCCGCATCGGCTACAAAATCCACGTGGGCCCCCTGAGCGCCTACCACTACCTGGCCGTGTTCCGCAGCACCTGCGCCCAGCTGGGCATCAATTTCGACGAAGCCTCCTACGCCTACCTGCTGCACCTGCACAAGCAGTACCAGCGGCCCTTGCTGGCCTGCTATCCGCGCGACATCCTCGCGCAGGTGTGCGACCAGGCGCGCTATGAAGACCACGCGGCGCAGCTGTCTCCGGAAGTGCTGCTGTGGGCATGGGAAAACTATTTCGGCAGCGATGACGACCTTGCAAGCACACATAACGGACCGGTAGCGGTCCAGCACAAAGGGGAAGCAAAATGAGAAACGCACGCGCTCTGACGATGATGGCCATTGCGGTCATCCTGGCGTTCGCCGCGGTCATCGTGGCCGCGCGCTGGATCAATGCCCAAGCCTCGGGCAACATCAACAAGGTGGCCGTGGCGCAGGTCGACATCAGCCTGGGGGCGCGCCTCACGCCCGACATGGTGCGCATGGTGGACTGGCCATCGAACGCGCTGCCGCCGGGCGCCATCAACGATCCGAAACTGCTGGAAACGCGCGTCACGCGCACCAGCATCCAGCATGGCGAACCAATCATGGAAGGCAAGCTGGCACCTCCCGGCACGCAGGGCGGCCTGTCGGCCGTCGTCGCCGAAGGCAAGCGCGCCATGACCGTGCGCGTCAACGATGTGGTGGGCGTGGCCGGCTTCGCCCTACCCGGCAACTTCGTCGACATCCTCGTCAACACGCAGGGCGAAGGGGCGCGCAAGACGCCGGATCGCGATCCGAATATCTCCAAGATCGTGCTCGAACGCATACTCGTGCTGGCCATCGCCCAGGAATCGAGCCGCGACGACACCAAGCCCAAGGTGGTCAACGCGGTGACGCTGGAGCTGACGCCGGAGCAGGCGGAAAAACTCGACCTGGCGCGCAGCGTGGGCACCCTGTCGCTGGTGCTGCGCAACCAGATCGAAGACAAGCCCGTCAACACGGAGGGCGCCACCAAGTCCAGTTTGCTCGATGAAAAAGTCGCCATTGCAGCCCCCGCCGCCATGGTGCAAGCCAAACCGCTCCCCCGCCGCCGTCCCGCCGCCGCAGCCGCGCCACAGGCCGGTCCACGGGTCGATGTCATCAAGGGGCTGGAACGCAGCTCCCAACAATTCTAACCAGCACCAGAGGAGTCACGCCATGAGCACATATTGCACAGCAAGCGAAAGCCGGGTACTCGGCCTGGCGCTTGCCCTCGCCATGATCGGCGCCCTGGCGCCCCAGGCACGCAGCGAACCCGTCGCCGCTGCCGCCACCGCCGTCGCCGCCGACACCGGCACGGCCAGGAGCAGCCGGGCCGCCGCCCGACCCAAGGCTACGCCGCCGCAAAGCGAATCGCGCGCCGGCCGCACCGAAATGGCGCCGCAAATGAGCCTGGCCGAAGGCAAGTCGACCCTGATGCGCCTGCCGTTCGCCGCCAGCCGCATGTCCGTCGGCGATCCGCGCATCGCCGACGTCATCCTGCTCAACCCCAACGAGGTGTACCTGCTGGGACGCTCCGTCGGCACTACCAACCTGATCCTGTGGAACAAGAGCAACGACGCCACCATCATCGACCTGGCCGTCGGCATCGACAGCAGCAGCCTGCAGGCACGCATGGCCGAGCTGCTGCCGAATGAAAAGATCCACGTCACGGTGGCCGGCGACACGCTGATCCTGTCGGGCATGGTCAGCGATGTCGTCAAGGCAGACCAGGCCCTGTCGCTGGCCAACGCCTATGTGCAGCGCAGCGCCCGCAGCGGCAACGCCACCGCCGGCGCCGCGCCAGCAGCAGGCGCCGCCGCTCCCGCCCCGGCCGCTGCGCCGGATGCGGGCATGCCGCGCGTGATCAACCTGCTGTCGATCGCCGCGCCGCAGCAGGTGATGCTGGAAGTGAAGGTGGCCGAAGTGTCGAAGGTGCTGGTCGACCAGCTGGGCGCCAGTCTGGGCATCAACAAGACCATCGGCAGCTGGTCGTACTCGCTGCTGTCCAGCCTGCTCAGCAACAATCCCAGCGGCTTGAGCGGCGCCAGCAAGAACAACTTCTTCAACCTCGACGCGCAAAAGCGCGATGGCCTGATCAAGGTGCTGGCCGAACCGAACATCATGGCCATCAGCGGCCAGGAGGCAAGCTTCCTGGCCGGGGGAAAAATCTTCATCCCCGTCAGCCAGACCAACAATAACGGCGTGCCCACCATCACGCTGGAAGAGAAAGAGTTCGGCGTAGCCGTGAAATTCACGCCCACCGTGCTCGAAGGGGGACGCATCAACCTGAAGGTGGCGCCGGAAGTGTCGGACCTGAACAAGGACGGCATCGGCATCACCGCCACCGGCATCTCGGCCACGGCCATCCTGCCTTCGTTTACGACGCGGCGCGCCACCACCACGGTGCAGCTGTTCGATGGCCAGAGCTTCGCCATCGGCGGTTTGATCAAGAACAACGTGACCAGCAATATCAAGGCCCTGCCAGGCCTGGGCGAAGTGCCCGTGCTGGGTGCCCTGTTCCGCAGCACGGACTTCCAGACGGACCGTTCGGAACTGGTCTTCATCATCACGCCGCACCTGGTCAAGCCGCTGCCGCCCGACTACAAGCTGCCCACCGACGGCTACATCCAGCCGACGCGCGGCGACATGTTCATGCAGGGAAAAATGGAAGGCAGCGCGCCTGCGCCCGCCCCCGCAGCGCCAGCAGCGCCCATGCAACCGCAAGCGGCCGCGCCCCAGCCTGGCGCCGGCTTCGACCTCAAATAGGAGAACACCATGAAAACCGCACATCGCCTGCCTTGCGCCGCCCTGCTGTCGTTGCTGTCGCTGCTGGCCGGCTGCGCCGCCACCACCACGCCCGTGCTCGATTCGCACTTTGGCGAATCGGTGGCCCTGCTCAAGGCCCAGCAAATCATGTATCCGGACGCCTACCGCAATGCCAACCCGGTCAGCGGCATCGACGGCAAGGCCGGCGTCAGCGCCTACCAGCGCTACCAGAAATCGTTTGCGGCGCCGGAACCGCAACCGAACGTCTTCACCATCGGCGTGGGCGGGCGCCAGTAGGCGCCAGTCCCCCGATGCACTTCCCCCAGGCCACCAGGAGACAGCCATGAAAACCGCATTCCGCAGGCACGACAGGCAGCAGGGCGCGATCGCCATCGTGCTCGGGCTGACCCTGGTGGTGCTGTTTGCCATGGGCGGCCTGGTGCTGGATCTGGGCCACCTGTACATCGCCAAGACCGAACTGCAGAACGGCGCCGACAGTGCCGCCCTGGCAGGCGCCAAGGAGCTCAATGAAAAAGCCGCCGGCATCGACAGTGCGCTGGTTCAGGCCAAGGCCGTGGCGCAGAAGAACCGCTACGATTTTTCCACCACCCTGACCATCACGGACGCCAACATCAGCTTTGGCCCGGGCCCGGACGGCCCCTGGTCATCCGGCGCCAGCGCCCGCACCAGCCCCCAGGGGCAGACCTTCATCCGCGTCGACACGGGCAGCAAGACCTTCGCCACCTACCTGATGGGCATCGCCGGCATCGCCAGCACCAGCACCTCGGGCGTGGCCGTGGCGGGCCGCTTCGTCAACGACGTCACGCCGATCGGCGTGTGCGCCGTCGATCCAGCCAACAAGACGGCGCAATACACGTATCCCGCCGCGCCGGCCGGCACGGGCCTGACGGAACTGGTGGAATTCGGCTTTCGCCGCGGCGTCACCTACAACCTGTTCGGCCTCAATCCGCTGGGCGGCCCGTCCGATCCCTACCTGATCAATCCCGTCGACGCACCGCCCGGCGCCTGCAGCGCCTCGCATTCGAGCGCCGCCTCCACCGCGCCCTTCATGTGCACGGGCAGCAGCGCCGTCATCAGCAGCGGCTCGGGACAGGTCTACACGAACACGGGTCTGTCGGCCTCGCTGGCCGCCTCGCTCAATTCGCGTTTCGATGACTACGGCGGACCATCCGTGTGCGACCCCGCCACGGCGCCGCCCGACACCAACATCAAGGAATATCCCTGCGTGGGCAGTTCTCCCTGCGCCGCCACTGCCGCCAACTCGCCACCCACCGGCTGGATGCAGCCGGGCGCCAGCACCTTGCCCAGCCAGCAGTCGGTCAACATACTGAACAGTACCAAGAAGCCGGACTACCGCCTGCCGCCAACCTTCAGCACGCCCGTAACGGCGGCCCAGGCGCAGTTCGCCGGCTACGGCGTGCTGTGGTCCTACGGACCAGCCTACCAAAGCAATGGCGCCACCCCGGCCAAGGCCGGCACGGCCTATAGCGTCGCGGACGCCAACGCCAACCCCATGTACAGCACGGCCAAGGCGAATTACTTCGACACGGCCAACTACCCCGTCAGCCCCGGCGCAGGTTTTCCTGCCACTACGCCGCCCTCGCCGTACAACCAGACCAGCGGCCCCACGTTCCAGGGACCCTCGGCGGCCCATCCGGGCCAGCGCAACCGGCGCATCCTCAACGTGGTGCTGGTCGACTGCCGCACGGCACCGGTGGGGCCGGCTTCGTGCGGCACCATGAACGCGGTGGGCATCGGCAAATTCTTCATGACGAGAAAGGCCGATTTCAGCGGCGGCACCAAGCGCCTCGACGTCGAGTTCGCGGGCCTGATCGAGCCCGTACCGAATTCCGAAATCAAACTCTACAAGTGAGGCGGCCATGCGCATCCACCCTTCCCCCCTCAGGCAGCGCGGCGGTGCCGCCGTCGAATTCGGCATCGTGCTGGCCCTGCTGATCACCCTGCTGGCCGGTATCTTCGGCTTCGGCCGCGCCTTCTGGTACTACGACGCGCTGAGCAAGGCGACGCGTGACGCGGCGCGCAACATGTCCGTCAAGGCCAAGGCCGGCATCGCCTCGCAGGGCGTGCCTGCCGCCAAACAAACGGTAGTCGATGCGGCCCTCAGCGCCGGCATCAGCGACTTCACCACGGCTAACGTGACGGTCGCCTGCCTGGACACGGCTTTCAACGACAGCAGCTGCAGCGATGGCACGGCGCCGGGCGGCATCCGCGTCGAAGTCGTCAACTACACGCTGTCGGTGGGCCAGTACCTGCCCTTCGTGATCGGCGCGGCCAGCAGCTATGCCACACCGCTCTCGCCGCGCACCACCATGCGCTACATGCTGTAAGGAGAACGTCATGCGCCACCGCCTATCATCGTCTTCCCCTGCTAGCCGCCGGCGCGGCGCCGCCGCCGTCGAATTCGCCCTGGTGGCGCTGCTGTTTTTCACCCTGCTGTTCGGCATCCTCGAATTTGGCCGCATGCTGTACCTGTACAACACGGTGCAGGAAGTGAGCCGCCGCGCCGCGCGCGAAGCGGTGGTGCGCTGGATCGACCAGACGGACGCCGTCAAGACCCTGGCCCTGTTCGGCGGCACGGCCCTGCCGGCCGCCCCGGAACTGACGGCCGCCAACATCACCATCCGCTACCTGAACAAGAGCGGCGCCGAAGTGACCTTGCCGCCGCTCGACCCTGGCGACAACCTGTCGGCCTGCGGCGACATCACGCGCACGGCCAGCTGCATCGACAGCGTGCGCGTGTCGATCGACAACGTCAGCTATACGCCGATGGTCAGCCTGTTCGGTTTTCTCAATATCGCCGTGCCAGCCTCGGTCGTGGTCATGCACGCCGAAAGCCTGGGCTTCCAGATCAATTGAACGCCTTTACCGGGAGTAGCAAGTGAATATCGTCATCGTCTCGAAGAATGAAGCCCAGCTCAAGCGGCTCACCCGCTTGCTGCGCGAACGCAGCGCGGCCGACCGCGTCGCCCTGCTGGCGAGCATACCGGATGTCTTTGACAACGGCGTCACACCGGACTTGCTGCTGCTGGAGCAGGAGCAGACGGGCGAGGCGGAGCTGGAACGCCTGGAGCTGCTGGGCGGGCGCCATCCGAACCTGGCCATCATCGTGCAATGTCCGCAGCAAAGTCCGCAATTCCTGCTGCGCGCAATGCGCGCCGGCGTGCGCGAAGTGCTGCTGCCGGACGAAGACGGGGACCTGTGCGCCGCCTTGCGCCGCATCGAGGAAAAACTGCAAAAACAGGTCACGCGCAAGGGCCAGGTGCTGGCCTTCGTCTCGTGCAAGGGCGGCAGCGGCGCCACCTTCATCGCCGCCAACCTCGGCTACGCGCTGGCCGCCGGCGAACAGCGCAAGGTGGCGCTGTTCGACCTGAACCTGCAGTTCGGCGACGCCGCCCTGTTCGTCTCGGACCACAAGCCGGCCACCACCCTGTCGCAGCTGTCGCAGCAGATCGTGCGCCTCGACGCCTCGCTGCTGATCGCCAGCATGATCCAGATCACGCCCGCCTACAGCGTGCTGGCCGCCGCCGACGATCCCGCCCATGCGGCCGACGTCGAGGCCGACCATATCGACCGTTTGCTGACCCTGGCGCGCAGCCAGTACGACTACATCCTGCTCGACGTGGGACGCGGCCTCGATCCCGTCAGCGTGCGCGCGCTGGACCGGGCCGACCTGATCTTCCCCGTGCTGCAGGCAACCTTGCCGTACGTGCGCGACGGCAAGCGCCTGCTCGACGTATTCCGCGGCCTCGGCTACCGCGAAGACAAGATCCGCCTGATCCTGAACCGCTATGCCAGCAGCGACAGCATCCGCGTGGCCGACCTCGAAGCGGCGTATGGCAAGCACGTCTACAAATCCATCCCCAACCACTACGAGGCGGTGGCGGCCTCCGTCAGCCAGGGCGTCCCCATCCTCAAGCTGGCGCCGCACAATCCCGTCTCGCGCGCCCTGCAGGAACTGGCCGCCAGCCTGGCCGGCGAAACCCCGCCCGCAGCGCAAGGCTGGGTTTCCCGGCTGCTGGCGCGCGCCTGAGACTCCAACCAGATACCCCCATTCACCGGAGACCGACCATGACTGCCGAAAGACTCACCCTGCGGGACCGCCTGGGCTATGCCCAGGATGACGCCAGCCTGAATGACGATGCCGCGCACCAGGGCGCAGCTAGCCAGAGCTACCAGCAACTCAAGCACCGCACCCACCAGGCGCTGCTCGACCGCGTCGACCTGGAGGGCATGCAGCGCCTGTCGCGCGAACAGATACGCGAAGAGCTGAAAATCCTCGTCAGCGACGTGCTCACGGAAGACAATGTCGTGATCAACGAGCTGGAACGGCGCTCGCTGATCCGCGACATCCAGGACGAGGTACTCGGCTTCGGCCCGCTCGAACCGCTGCTGGCCGATCCCGGCGTGTCCGATATCCTCGTCAATACCTACCGCCAGGTGTATGTCGAGCGCCATGGCCGCCTGGAGCTGAGCGACATCTGCTTCACCGACGACGCCCACCTGATGAAGATCATCGACAAGATCGTCTCGCGCGTGGGCCGGCGCATCGACGAATCGAGTCCCATGGTCGATGCGCGCCTGCCCGACGGTTCGCGCGTCAACGCCATCATCCCGCCGCTGGCCATCGACGGCCCCGTGATGTCGATCCGGCGCTTCTCGGCCCAGCCGCTGCGCCTGGCCGACCTGATGCTCAAGCACAGCCTGACGCAAGAAATGAGCACCACCCTGCAGGCGCTGGGCAAGGCCAAGGTCAACATCCTGATTTCGGGCGGCACGGGCAGCGGCAAGACCACCATGCTCAATGCGATTTCCGGCTTCATCAGCACGGCCGAACGCATCGTCACCATCGAGGACGCGGCCGAACTGCAGATGCAGCAGCCGCACGTGGTGCGCCTGGAAACGCGCCCGCCCAATATCGAGGGCAAGGGGGAGGTGACGCAAAGGGCGCTGGTGCGCAACGCGCTGCGCATGCGCCCCGACCGCATCATCCTGGGCGAAGTGCGCGGCGCCGAGGCGCTCGACATGCTGGGCGCGATGAACACGGGCCACGAAGGCTCGATGGCCACCATTCACGCGAACACCCCGCGCGACGCCCTGACGCGGCTGGAAAACATGATCAGCATGGCCTCGGCGGGCCTGCCCGTGAAAGCCATGCGCCAGCAGATCAGTTCTGCCGTCAGCGTGGTGGTGCAGGTGGCGCGCCTGACGGATGGCAAGCGCAAGATCATTTCGATCCAGGAAATCACGGGCATGGAAGGCGAGATGATCACCATGCAGGAAATCTTCACCTTCCGCCAGACGGGCATCGCCGAGGATGGCACGGTGCAGGGGCATTTCCATGCCAGCGGCGTGCGGCCGCATTTCCTGGAACGCCTGCGCGCTTTCGGCATCAGCCTGCCGGAAACCCTGTTCGATCCCGCCCGCCAGTACCATTAAGGGGAGCATCATGGACTATCTCTACTACGTATTCGCCATCCTCACCTTCATCGCCGTGGTGCTGCTGATCGAGGGACTGTACCTGGCGTGGAACACCTCGCGCGGGCCGGAAGCGGAAAGGGTGGCGCGCCGCCTGCGCATCATGTCGGCCGGCGCGCATGGCGAGACGGGCAGCTCGATGATCAAGAAGCGCCTGCTGAGCGACACTCCGGCCCTGCAGCGCGTGTTGCTCAGCGTGCCCCGCGTGCATGCGCTCGACCGCCTGCTGGAGCAATCGGGCCTGAGCTGGAGCGTGGCCAGCTTCGCCGGCGTGATGCTGGCCACGGCCGGCGCCGCGTTTTTGCTGCTGAGCTACTTCAGCGTGCCGTGGATATTGCGCCTGCCGCTGGTGGCCGGTGCTGCCCTGCTGCCGCTGCTGCTGGTCTTGCGCGCCAAGGCCAAGCGCCTGCAGCGCATCGAGCAGCAGTTGCCCGATGCGCTCGACCTGATGGCGCGTGCCCTGCGCGCCGGCCACGCCTTCCCCACCGCCCTGAAAATGGTCGGCGATGAAATGAATGCGCCGCTGGCCGTGGAATTTCGCGCCACCTTCGACGAAGTCAATTTCGGCATCGCCATGCAGGACGCCCTGATGAACCTGGCCACGCGCGTGCCAAGCACGGACCTGCGCTACTTCGTCATCGCCGTGCTGATCCAGCGCGAAACGGGCGGCAACCTGGCCGAGCTGCTCGACAGCATCAGCCGCATCATCCGCGAGCGCATCAAGCTGCTGGGACAGGTGCGCGTGCTGTCAGCCGAAGGCAGGCTGTCGGCCTGGATCCTGTCGCTGCTGCCCTTCGGCGCGGCGGCCATGATCCACCTGACCAATCCGCAATTCCTGGAAATGCTGTTCGTCGACCCGGGCGGACGCAAGATGCTCGTCGGCGCCCTGGTGATGATGGTGTGCGGCGTCTTTGTCATGCGCAATATCATCCGCATCCGCGTCTGAGCCCGCAAGGAGAATCCTCATGAATCCCGTCCATTTCGCCTTTCTCGCCCTGCTCTTCATTGCCGTCTTCGGCACCGTGCTGGTGGCCATGCGCAGCTTTGCCCCCGACCCCTTGCGCCAGCGCATGGACAACGCCACCGGCAAGAGCGCGGCAGCGCCTGGCGCACCATCCGCGCCCAGCCCCTGGCTGGCGCGCATGGTACGCCTGAGCGGTCCCCTGGCCAAACTGTCGCTGCCCGACCAGGGCTGGGAAGGCTCCGTGATGCGCCGGCGCTTCATGAATGCCGGCTTGCGCCAGGCGTCGGCGCCCATCCTGTTCTTTTCCGCCAAGACCATGCTGGCCATCGGCTTGCCCCTGCTGCTGTTCCTGGGACTGAGCGCCTCGGGCAGCCAGATGGCGGGCAAAGCTCTCCTGTTCTGGCTGCTGATCGTGGCCGCCATCGGCTACTACCTGCCCAATATTGTCCTGGCGCAAATGATCAAGCGGCGCCAGCGCGATATCTTCGAAAGCTTTCCCGATGCGCTGGACTTGATGACGGTGTGCGTGGAAGCAGGCCTGGCGATGGATGCGGCACTGGCCAGGGTGGCGGCCGAAATCGCCCTGAAAAGCACCGTGCTGGCCGAGGAATTGCATCTGGTGATGCTGGAACTGCGTGCCGGCAACACCAAAGAGCGGGCGCTGCGCAACCTGGCCCTGCGCACGGGCGTCGAGGATGTCGACGCGCTGGTGGCCATGCTGATCCAGGCCGAGCGCTTCGGCACCAGCATCGCCGCCTCGCTGCGCGTGCAGTCGGACCAGCTGCGCACCAAGCGCCGCCAGAGGGCCGAGGAAGAAGCGGCGAAGATCGCCCTCAAGCTGCTGTTCCCGCTGATCTTTTTCATCTTCCCTTCGCTGCTGGTCGTCCTGATGGGACCAGCCTTCCTGCAAATTTACCGCGTGCTCCTGCCCAGCATGGGCAGCGGCAGCTGACCGGAGAACCGCCATGTCACAGCACACCACCATGATGCTTATGCTTGCCTGCGCCGGCCTGCTGCCTGCCTGCGGCCACTTGCCCGGTCCGGCAAGCCAAGGCAGCCATGTTGCGCCGCCCCAGGCGCGCATCGATGACAGCCCCGCCACCCGCACTGCCGCTTTCTGCAAGCTGGGCAAGCGCATGCAGGAGCTGGGCGACCCGCGCGCGGCGCTGGCCGCCTACCGCGAAGCCCTGCTGCTGACGCCGGACTCGGCCGATGCACGCAATGGCGCCGCCGTGCTGCACGCGCAGCTGGGCCAGCTGGAAACGGCGCGCAGCATGCTGCAGGCGCTGGCGCAGGAAGCGCCGACGGCCAGGACGTACAACAATCTCGGTTACGTGCTGTACCTGCAGAGAGAGTATGCCCAGGCGGCGAGCGTGCTGCGCCAGTCGCTGCAGCTCGACAACGGCCAGCAGCCGGCGCGCGCCAACCTGGATCTGGCCATCGCGGCGCTGGCGCGCAGCATCAGCACAGTCGATGTCACCGCGGAGGCCATCGCGCCCGACCTGGCGCCGCAGCCTGCGCCAGCGGCGCCGGCCAGTCGCTTGCAACTGACGCAATTGCAGCCGAATATCTTCGCGCTGAGCTGGCGCGACGCTCCCGTGGCGGCGCACGCCGCCCTGCCGGTCCCGGCAAAAACGGTGGCGCCGCTGCCACGGCTGGAAGTCATCAACGGCAATGGTACAACGGGGATGGCGGCACGCATGCGCGGCATGCTGGGCGGCATGGGCATCAGCGTCCTGCGGCTGGGCAACCAGCGGCCATATGCGGTCCAGGCCAGCAGCATCGTCTACCGCCCCGGCCATGCGCAGGCGGCCGCCACCCTGGCCCTGGCCTTGGGTGGCATGCCGCAGCTGCAGGCGGCGGACGACAGTGGCATCGGCGCGGGCGCCGACCTGCGTTTATTGCTGGGCAAGGATGCGGCAGCCAGCCTGCGCGCGCCGGACGTGCGCCTGGCGTCGAACACGACACCGTGACGGCGGCATCAGCGTGGCAGCAGGCGGCGGTCGGCAGGGTCGAGCAGGAAGCCTTGCAGTATCTCCTGCAGCTGCGGCAGCTTGGCCACGTGAGCAGCAATGCCCAGCTGGCGCGCACCGAAGTAGTGGGCGATGATGTCGCCCTGCTGCTCCATGTTGAAGTCGGACAGGACGCCGCCGGCCTGCGCGTCGTAGCGGTAGGCGCGCTGCCGGATATAGCCGCCGGACAGCGCCAGCAGCACGCCATGCAGCAGCACGCCGTAACCGAGCTGGTACTGCCACACGTGCACCATCTCATGGATGAAGAACAGCTTGCCGCCGTTGCCTTCGCGGGAAAAATCGTCGCGGTACTGGGCCGGCATGAAGTGCAGGCTGCCGCGCGGCGTCATCGCCGTGTTCTGGTCCTGCAAGCCAAACGGTAGAAAGGAGCCGCGCACCACACGCACGCGCGCGTAGTCGATGGCGCCCTGAAAGACGCTGCGGGCCATGGCGGTTTCGCCGATGGTGAGGGGGCGGCGCAAGACTCGCATAATGAGTATGGAATAAAGCACGGCAGGCATAAAAGCCTGCCGAATACTATAACTGCAAGTACCTGACAGAACCGTAGCGAGCGGCAGTGATTTGTGGCTAAGAAGCGCAACCGTACTCTAGTACGGTGAGCATCGCAGGCCGCAAAGCGCGACGCGCAGTAGCTTATGTCAGGTACGACTAGGCGGAGCGCAGGCCGCTGGCTGCTTTCGCAATTTCCGTGATGCGGTCCCAGTTGCCGGCCGCGATCGCGTCTTTCGGCGTCAGCCACGAGCCGCCCACGCAGGCGACGTTCTTGCACGCCAGGAACTGCGACGCCGTCTCTTGCGAGATGCCGCCCGTCGGGCAGAACGTGATGTCCGGCAGCGGGCCGTAGATGGCGTTGAGCATGCCGATGCCGCCCGCCGGCACGGCCGGGAACAGTTTCAGCTGCTGGAAGCCGTTTTCACGCGCCGCCATCACTTCGCCCGGCGTCATCACGCCTGGCAGCAAAGGCAGGCCGCTGCTTTTCGCCGCCGCCACCAGGGCCGACGTCAGGCCTGGCGAGACGCCGAAGACGGCGCCCGCGTCGCGCGCCTGGGCGAATTCCTCGGGACGGGTGAGCGTACCGACGCCGACGATGGCGCCCGGCACGGCCGACATGGCGCGGATTGCTTCCAGGCCGTGCTTGGTACGCAAGGTCACTTCCAGCACGCGGATGCCGCCCGCCACCAGCGCGCGCGCCAGCGGTACGGCGTGTTCAGGATCGTCGATCGCAATCACGGGGATCACGCTCGAAGTGCGCATAATTTCCAGTAGTGTCATGGTCATCTCTTATTTCCTAGCCAAAAAGTCTTCATCGGAACCCGGTACGGTATCACCGACATTGTCGGCGTCGTGCAAGGCGACGGTGGTGGGAATCGGCGACGGCAGGCCGAAGGTGGTGGCACCCTCTTCCGCCGCGCTGACGGTGGAACGGAACATGGAAAACAGCTCGCGGCCCATGCCGACGTGGTTCGGCGACAAATCGGCCGTGACCAGCGAACGGGCGTGCCAGACGTCGGCCGGCACCAGCGCTTCCAATACGCCGGTGAAGGCGTCGAGGCGGATGATGTCGCCGTCGCGCACGAGACCCAGGGGGCCGCCGGCGAGGATTTCAGGCGATACGTGGATGGCGGCCGGCACCTTGCCCGATGCGCCCGACATGCGGCCATCGGTGACCAGCGCCACGTGGCGACCCGCATCCTGCAGGTTGGCCAGCGCTGGCGTCAGCGCATGCAGTTCCGGCATGCCGTTGGCGCGCGGACCCTGGAAGCGCAGCACGGCGACAAAATCGCGGTCCAGCGTGCCGGCCTTGTAGGCGAGCATGAATTCTTCCTGCGAATTGAACACCAGGGCTGGCGCTTCGACCGTGCGGTGCTGCGGCTTGACGGCCGAGACCTTCATCACGGCGCGGCCCAGGTTACCCGCGACCAGGACCATGCCGCCGTCCGGCGCGAACGGGTTTGAGGCCGGGCGCAGCACGTTTTCGTCGGCGCTGGTGGCCGGAGCATCTTTCCAGAAGACCTTGCCGTCTTCAGCGAGGAACGGTTCCATGCAGTGCGCGCGCAAGCCGTGGCCCAGGATGGTGTTGACGTCTTCGTGCAACAAGCCCGCATCCAGCAGTTCGCGGATCAGATAACCGGTGCCGCCGGCCGCGTGGAAATGGTTCACGTCGGCGTCGCCGTTCGGGTAGATGCGCGTAAGCATCGGCACGATGGCCGACAGTTCGTTGAAATCGTTCCAGTCGATAACGATGCCGGCTGCCTTGGCGATCGCCACCAGGTGCAAGGTATGGTTGGTCGAACCGCCCGTGGCCAGCAAGCCCACGACGGCGTTGACGATACATTTCTCGTCGACGATATGGCCGACTGGCAAATAATTGGCGCTTTGCGCCGTGATGACAGCGGCGCGCTGGGCGGCGGCGGCCGTCAGCGCATCGCGCAGCGGGGTGTTCGGCGTGATGAAGGCGGCACCCGGCAAGTGCAGGCCCATCACTTCCATCAGCATCTGGTTGCTGTTCGCAGTACCGTAGAAAGTACAGGTGCCGGCGCCGTGGTAGGCTTTCGATTCGCCTTCGAGCAAGTCTTCACGCGTGGCCTTGCCTTGCGCATACAACTGGCGCACCTTGGCTTTTTCCTGGTTCGACAGGCCCGACGTCATCGGACCGGCCGGCACGAATACGGCGGGCAAGTGGCCGAAGTGCAGCGCGCCGATCAACAGGCCCGGCACGATCTTGTCGCACACGCCCAGGTACAGGGCCGAGTCGAACATATTATGCGACAGCGCCACGGCCGTCGACATGGCGATGGTGTCGCGCGAGAACAGCGACAACTCCATGCCCGGCTGACCTTGCGTCACGCCATCACACATGGCAGGCACGCCGCCGGCGAACTGGGCGACGGCGCCCACTTCGCGCACGGCTTGCTTGATGATCTGCGGGAAGCCTTCGAAGGGCTGGTGCGCCGACAGCATGTCGTTGTACGAGGACACGATGGCCACGGAAGGTTTCTTGTATTCCTTCAGCGACAACTTGTCGTTGGCAGGGAAAGCGGCAAAGCCGTGCGCCAGGTTGGTGCACGACAGGGCGCCGCGCTGCACGCCCTGGATGCGGGCCGCATCCAGATGCGCCAGGTAGGCGCCGCGCGATGGCCGGCTGCGCGCGATGATGCGCGCTGTTACGGATTCGACTACTGGATGCAGCGCCATATGGATTTCCTTAAAAATGAGTATTTCGTGAAATTTTACTACAAAATGGTCGCGCAGAAGCACTCTCGCAGTGGCCAGTGGCAGAAATAATCCATTTTTCCGCGACTTTTCAAGGCAAAACAACAGCGTGCCATGCCTACTCGTCTTGCTTGCCTACATATTGCAGCACGGATAAAACGCTGAAAAAATGCTGAAAATGCTATGCACCTGCACAAACTGTAGTGAAATTACGTTTTTCTGATGTATTATTCTCATACCAACGCCGGATCCGCTGTTCGCCACGACGAACGCGCCGCGCTCCTTTCAACCGAGACAAGCACCCAAGCCGACCGCCATGCGCCAGCCAGCACCTACTCCTGCCATCACCGCCACCGCCAGTTTCCAGTCCCTGCAAGCGCACAGTGCCAGCCTGCGCGAAGTGCATCTGCGCCAGCTGTTTGCGGCCGACCCCGCACGTTTCTCGACGATGACGGTCGATGCGGCCGGCCTGCTGCTCGATTACTCGAAGAACCGGGTCGACGCCACCACCATGGCACTGCTGATGGACCTGGCCCGCGAGCGCGGCGTGGAAGCGCAGCGCGAAGCCATGTTTACGGGCGAGAAAATCAATCTTACCGAACATCGGGCCGTTCTGCATACCGCCTTGCGCGCGCCGCGCGGCACCAGGCTGGTCGTCGATGGCCAGGATATCGATGCCGACGTGCAAGATGTACTGCAGCGAGTGAAGGCGTTTACGGACAAGGTACGCAATGGCAGCTGGCTCGGCTACACGGGCAAGCCCATCTGCGACATCGTCAACATCGGCATCGGCGGCTCGGACCTGGGACCGAAAATGGCCTGCCTGGCGCTGCGCTCCTACGCCAACCCGGGCCTGGAAATGCACTTTGTTTCCAACGTCGACGGGCACGACATGGAAGCGACCCTGTCCAAGGTCGATCCGGAAACCACCCTGTTCATCGTGGCTTCAAAAACCTTCGTGACGGCTGAAACCATGCTCAACGCCAACACGGCGCGCGCCTGGTTCCTGCTGGAAGGCGAAGAAAAGGATCTGGCTCAACATTTTGTGGCCGTTTCGACCAACACGCAAGCCATCGTCGACTTCGGCATTTCGCCAGACAACATGTTCCCGTTCTGGGACTGGGTCGGAGGACGCTATTCCGTCTGGTCCTCGATCGGCTTGGCCGTGGCGCTGTCCGTCGGCTTTGAATACTTCAGCGACTTCCTCGCCGGCGCGCATGCGATGGACCAGCACTTCCGCCAGGCGCCCCTGGAACAGAATATGCCCGTGGTGCTGGCCATGGTGGGTTTCTGGAACCGCCAGTTCCTCGATTGCGGCTCCGTTTCCATCGCGCCGTACCACCAGGACTTGAGCCGCTTTGCCGCCTATCTGCAACAGCTGGACATGGAAAGCAACGGCAAGCGCGTCACCAAGGATGGCCAGCCTGTCGACGTGCCCACCGGTCCCGTCATCTGGGGCGATTGCGGCACGAATGCGCAGCATGCGTATTTCCAGCTGTTGCACCAGGGCACGGACATCACGCCCATCGATTTCATCGCCGCCCTGCGCGCCACGCACGATTTGCCGGGCCACCACGATGCCCTGCTGGCGAACTGCTTCGCCCAGTCGGAAGCCTTCATGACGGGCAAGACGGGCGAGGAAGTGCGCCTGGACTTGCAGGCGCAGGGCTTGCCAGAAAGCGAGATCGAAGCGCTGGTACCGCACAAGACCTTCCCCGGCAACCGCCCCAGCAATACCATTTTGATGGACCAGCTGACCCCGACCACCCTGGGTGCCCTGATCGCGCTGTACGAACACAAGACCTTCGTGCAGGGCGTCTTGTGGAACGTCAACAGTTTTGATCAGTGGGGCGTGGAACTGGGCAAGGTGCTGGCGAAGAAAATCCAGGCCGAACTGACGGGCGAAGCCCGTCCCGACCACCACGACAGCTCGACCAATGGCTTGATTGCCTTGGCAAAGGCCGCAAAAGCCGCATACTAAAAAGAGATAGATGAATATTTACGAAATCAAGGTAGTCAGTGACAAAGCCATGCAAGTGGGCGAATGCCCGCTATGGCATGGCAAGGAAGCGGCCCTGTACTGGGTCGATATCGATGGCCGCGCCGTGCACCGCTTGCACCCGGCCAGCGGCAAGCATGAACAGTGGAGCATGCCGACGGAACCGTCGGCGCTGGCCATCAATGCGGGCGGCGGCCTGATCGTGGCCTTGCGCAGCGGCTTTGCCCACCTCGACACGAAGACAGGCAGCCTGGCGGAAATCGCCCCGGCGCCATTCGACATGGCCACCACGCGCTTCAACGATGGCAAGGTCGACCCGGCAGGCCGCTTCTGGGTCGGCACGATTTTCGAGCCGCGCAGCGCCGATGCGGCGGAAATGTTCGTGCTGGAAAAGGGCAATGTGCGCAAGGTCTGGTCTGGCGGCATGACCGTGTCAAACGGCCTGGGCTTTTCCCCCGACAAGCGCACCATGTACCACTCAGATACCACCACGCACCGCATCGACCGCTTCGACTTCGACGCGGCCACGGGTGCCATTTCCGCGCCGCAGCCGTTCCAGCGTTTTTCCACGGACAAGAAAGCGTTCGATTACGGCGGGCGCCCCGATGGCGCGGCCGTCGACAGCGAAGGCAATTACTGGTCGGCCATGTTTGAAGGCGGCAAGATCTTGCGCTTCGCCCCCGATGGCCACCTGCTGGGCGAAATTACCGTGCCCGTGCGCTGCCCCACCATGGTGACGTTCGGCGGCCCGGACCTGCGCACCCTGTACATCACCAGCGCCAGCCATAACCGCTCGGCCGAGGAAATTGCCAACTACCCGTTGACGGGCCACGTGCTGTCCGTGCGCGTGGACGTGGCGGGCCAACCGGAAACGGCTTACCTGGCGTAATAGTTCCGGGGTCAGACCCGCAATGCCGCCAACTCAGGGGCTTGTGCTGTCGCCCCCGGGGATCTGACCCCAGCTTTTCGACCTTGGGTTGAGATTACCGCGCCAATACTTTACGGATCGTCTCGGCCAGTTCAGCCGCCACAAACTTGGCCACATAACCATCGGCGCCCACGCCCTTGACGTGGTCTTCGTTGGTCGAGCCCGTCAGCGACGAGTGGATCACCACGGGGATATTGGCGAAGCGGCCATCGTTCTTGATGTTGCGCGTCAGGGTAAAGCCATCCATTTCCGGCATTTCCAGGTCGGTCAGCACCAGCGCCACCTTGTCTTTCGCCGTCTTGCCTTCGGTTGCCGCCTGGGCCGAGATGGCCTGCAGGCGCTCCCACGCTTCCTTGCCCGTCTTGGTCATGATGAACGGCACGCCCATCGCTTCGAGGCCCTTTTCGATCAGCGAGCGGGCCAGCGAGGAATCGTCGGCCGCGAGGATCACGGCGCCGGCCGGCAAGCGCACTTGCGGACCGATGCTGTTCTGGTCCACGTCCGGGTCGCCCGACGGCAGCACGTTGCGCAGGATTTGTTCCACGTCCAGCACTTGCGCCAGGCGCGTCTTGTCCGTGTCGCCATCGAGGCGCGCGATACTGGTGACAAGACCGCCACCGACGCTCGATTCGGCCGACAGCACCTGATTCCATTCCAGGCGCACGATTTCATCAACCTCTTCCACGGCAAACGCCTGTGTCGAGCGGGCAAATTCGGTCACCATCAGGATCTTCAAGCCATTGCTCTTGCAGCCGACCGCCATCGGCAAGTCGATCACGGGCACGATCTGGCCACGGATATTGACCACGCCCAGCATATGCGGGTGCGAACCGGCCACCGCCGTAATGGCCGGCATTTCCATGATTTCACGGACTTTGAACACATTGATGCCGAATAGTTCGCGGCTGGTCGAGTGATCACTGGTGCCCAGCTTGAACAGGAACAGTTCGAATTTGTTATTGCCTGTCAGGCTGGTGCGTTCATCGACATCTTGCTGCATTGAATTCATTGTGTCCCCTTGAGCCGTCTTGTAAAGTTAAGTCGCCTGCCCCTGATGCTACGGGCAGTGCGGACTGCACGTCGCATGGACGTCGGATGGCGGGTTCGGGGCATGGCCGGCGCTAGCGGTGCAGTGTGTATCGTACAATTTTGTATAACCAATAGTTGCTATTGATTTCAGCTTGGATTATACGGTTTTTTACTTTCTTCAAAGCTACTTTACGCTGCCAACGGCGATCCTGACAGCATTTCTTGATTTGCTTGTTGCTACAGCGCAAATGATGATAGAGAGAATCGAAAATTTCCCTGGCAACCATGGTTGCTTTGAAAAGCCCCGTGCAAAGCGTGACGGCGTACCCGCGCCAGCGAACGGCATATAATGGCCATGCCGGCGGCACTGGCAGGCATACGGGGCAAAATGGCGACGGCGAGGGATGGAATGTAGTAAAATTTCTTGCAATTGCCTGTTCTACGTAGTAAATTTACACCACCGATTATAGTAGCGACAGACTGGCACTTCCGGTCGGCTTCCTCCCCGCTCCGGCCCTTTTACTTTTGCGACGACACTCACTTATGGCACTTACCGATTTTGACCTGGTCCTGTTTGGCGGCAGCGGCGATTTAGCAATGCGCAAGTTGCTGCCTGCAATGTATGCGCGCGACGTCGCGAACGATTTGCCGCCGACGGCGCGCATCATCTGTGTGGGCCGCCAGGACAGCGGCCAGGATGCCTTCCTGAAGATGGTGGAGAGCAACTCGCGCCCCCACATCAAGGCCAGCACCCTGAATGCCGCCACCTGGAGCAAATTCTGCGCGCGCATCGTGTATGTGTCGCTCAACGCCAGCGATGCGGCCACGTACGCGCCGCTGGTCGAAGCGCTGCGCGGCGACGCCGACCTGACGCGCGTGTACTACCTGGCGACGCCGCCGCATCTGTTCGCCCTCATCTGCGACAACCTGGAAGACAATGGCCTGGTCACGCCGAATTCGCGCGTGGTGCTGGAAAAACCGCTGGGCCGCGACCTGGCCAGCGCCAAGCAGATCAATGCCGAAGTGGGCAAGGTCTTCCAGGAATCGCAGATCTACCGTATCGACCATTACCTGGGCAAGGAAACCGTGCAGAACTTGCTGGCCCTGCGCTTCGGCAATATCCTGTTCGAGCCGCTGTGGCGCCGCGAATGGATTTCCGACGTGCAGATCACCATCGCCGAAAAGCTGGGCGTGGGCAACCGCATGGGTTACTACGATACCTCGGGCGCGCTGCGCGACATGCTGCAGAATCATTTGCTGCAACTGCTGTGCATCGTCGCCATGGAACCGCCAACGTCGATCGCGCCGGACGCCGTGCGCGATGAAAAACTGCAAGTGTTGCGTTCGCTGAAAAAATTCACGCCCACCACCCTGGCGCAAAACATCGTGCGCGGCCAGTACCGCGCCGGCCACGTCGACGGCGTCACCGTGCCGAGCTACCGCGACGAGCCGGATGCGCCCGAGCATTCGCGCACCGAAACCTTTGTCGCGCTGAAGGCGGAAATCGACACCTGGCGCTGGGCCGGCGTGCCGTTCTACCTGCGCACGGGCAAGCGCATGGCCGACAGCCTGGCCGAGATCGTCGTGCGCTTCAAGCAGATTCCGCATTCGATCTTCAACCAGCCCACGTCCAGCTTCCAGCCGAACTGTCTGGTGATCCGTTTGCAGCCGGACGAAGGCTTGCGCATGAACCTGATGGCAAAAACCCCGGGCGACGGCATGCGCTTGAAACCGGCGGAACTGGAACTCGATTTCCGCGAATCGTTCAAGACCCCGCGCATGGACGCCTACGAGCGCCTGCTGCTCGACGTCCTGCGCGGCCAGCTGACCCTATTCATGCGCGGCGACGAACTGGAAGCGGCCTGGGAATGGGTCGAGCCGATTCTCGACCACTGGGAACAGAACGACAGCGCGCCGATTCCGTACACGGCCGGCACCTGGGGCCCCGCGGCCGCCAGCGCCCTGATCGGCCGCGATGGCTTGCAGTGGCGTGAAGAAGCGCTTCCTGAAGACTAGTTTGGAAGCGCAAGGAGTCTGGCCTTGCAAGGCCAGACCGTTACGCAGGCGTGGAGCGGTGCTCCACGAAACCCCTGCTCCACCCCTGCCGGAAGACTGAAGCCGTTAAGATTTGGCTTAACCCTGAACGGCGAAATACTGGGGTCGGACCCTGAGGGTCCGACCCCGGAACTTTGCTTTTGGGGCAACAAGGACGCTAACTTACGGCATTACTGCCAGAAGATTAATCAATGCTACTCGACTCCATCCGCACCCAGCTCGATTCGCTCTCCAAGTCGGAGAAGAAGGTCGCGCTGGCCGTGCTTGACCAGCCGAACCAGACGGTCAGCCAGAACATCACGGCGCTGGCGAAAAGCGCGCAGGTCTCGGAGCCGACCGTGGTGCGCTTTTGCCGCACGCTGGGCTACGACGGCTGGCATGAATTCAAGCTGAAGCTGGCGCAGGGCCTGGCCCTGGCCATGCCGGGCGCGAACGAGCAGCCGGCGCAGGACGACCTGGCGGCCGACCTGGTGAATAAAATCTGCAGCCGTTCGATCAACACCCTGCTCGACCTGCGCAACAACCTGAACCCGGAAGCGATCCAGCGCGCGCTCGACATCCTGTCGCGCGCCAGCAAGATCGAATTCTATGGCCAGGGCACGTCGGGCATCGTGGCGGCCGACGCGCAGCACAAGTTCTTCCGTTCGGGCGTACCGACAGTGGCCTACAGCGATCCGAACATCCACAGCATCGCGGCAGCCCTGCTGCGCGGCGGCGACTGCCTGGTGGCCATCTCGCAGCGCGGCAACAGCCCCGCCCTCGTGCGCTCTGTAAAACTGGCGCGCCGCGGCGGCGCCGACGTCGTCGTACTGGCCCCATCGGGCACGCCGCTGGCCGACCTGGCGACCGTGCTGATCCCGATCGACCTGGTCTTCAACACCGACCCCTACACCCCGATTTCCGCCCGCCTGGCCTACCTGGTGGTGATCGACGTGCTGGCCGTGGGCCTGGCCCTGCAACGGGGCCCGGAGTTCCGCAAGAAGATGCAAAATGCGCAGAAGGCGCTGCAGGAATTCGACATGCAGTTCGATTCCTTCATCGGCTAGGTAACAGAAATCCGGGGTCAGACCCGCCGGGTCTGACCCCAGCCCTCAATTTTGGGTTCCTACCACTGCATTTCTTCCGCAGCAAAAGGACTGAACCACGCCCCTGATTATGTACAATACCCCGGCAAGCCCATTCACTCTTTCCCGTGCAGCCATGAACCAACTCGAACAACTGAAGCAATTTACTACCGTGGTGGCCGACACCGGCGACTTCCAATCGATCCAGGCTTACACGCCGCGCGATGCGACGACGAATCCGTCGCTGATCCTGAAGGCTGTGCAAAAGGATGAATACAAGCCGCTGCTGGAAAAAGCCGTGCGCGACCATCCGCATGCCTCCACCGCCGAAATCATCGACCGCCTGCTGATCGCGTTTGGCGTGGAAATCCTGCAAACCATCCCCGGCCGCGTCTCCACCGAGGTCGATGCGCGCCTGTCGTTCGACACGGAAGGCACGGTGGCCAAGGGGCGCGACCTGATCGCCCTGTATTCGAACGCCGGCATTGCCCGCGAGCGCGTGCTGATCAAGATCGCCTCCACCTGGGAAGGCATCCGCGCCGCCGCCATCCTGGAAAAGGAAGGCATCCGCTGCAATATGACCCTGCTGTTCTCGCTGGCCCAGGCCATCGCTTGCGCCGAAGCGGGCGCGCAGCTCATTTCTCCGTTCGTCGGCCGCATCTACGACTGGTACAAGAAATCGACGGGTATCGACTACGTGGGCGCGGAAGACCCGGGCGTGCAATCGGTACGCCGCATCTACAATTACTACCGCAAGTTCGGCTACAAGACCGAGGTGATGGGCGCGAGCTTCCGCAATACGTCGCAAATTCTCGAACTGGCCGGCTGCGACCTGCTCACCATCAGCCCCGACCTGCTGCAAAAGCTGGCCGACAGCAACGCGCCGGTGGAGCGCAAGCTGAGCGCCGAAGCGGCGCCATCGACCAACATCGTGCAAATGTCGTTGAACGAAGAAGCCTTCCGCTTCATGATGAATGAAGACGCGATGGCGACGGAAAAACTGGCCGAAGGCATCCGCGCCTTCTGCGTCGATTCCGGCAAGCTGAAACAGATGATCTCGGCACTGCGCTAATCACGACGGGCGTAAAAAAAGCGGCGTCCGTGCAGTGCACGGCGCCGCTTTTTTCATGCCCGCGTGATCAAGAACAACGGAATGTGGCCACGCCCTGGTAATTGGCGCCATTTGCCAGTTGCGCCCTGTAAGCGGCGATCAGCAGATAGCGGCCAGCGCCGCCGTCGCCCAGCATCAGCTGCGCGCCCGTGCCATTCGACAGGTAGCCACCGGTGATGCTGCTCGACGCGGCCGATGCCATGGTCGTCGAAGCAGTTACTTTACCCGTGCTGCCGCCTGCGCTGGCGTCGATGGTCAGCGCAATTTTGGCGCCGGAGGCATCGAAGGACATGCTGGCATTGCCGCTGACGGTACCAAAGTAAGCGGTCGACGAGACGCTGCTGCCGCCCGTATAGCTTGGCGCCGTGAACGTGCCTGCATCGCAGGTGAATGTGCCGGTCGCTGGCAGTGCGGCGAGCACGTTATAGGCGACGTAATGCGCGCTGGCATTGTTGCCGCTCAACGTCGTAGCGCCGGAGCTGTTGCTGAACGCGCCCTTGAACCAGCGTCCCTGCGCAAAGGCCGCGTCACCGCTGATTTCACGCGTCACGGACGGGTTGCCCGTCAGAACGATACTGCCGATAGTGCTCAAGGCGCCGGAGGTATCCTGCACCAGCGTGCTGGCCTTGCCATTGCCCTGCAAGCCGATCGACGTAAAGACGTAGCGGCTGTTGTCGCCATTAACGAAACGGGCGCTGACGCTGCCTGTGTTTTCGCCGGTGGCGGCCGGCACGGCGGGAACGACGGGAACGACGGGCGCCACCGGATCAGCAGGCTTGACCGTATTCACGGCAACGGCCGAGTCGGATGGGGAAGAAGAACCGCCGCCACCGCAAGCGGCGAGCGAAGCGGCGATCAGGGTCAGAACAAAAGCGTGATTCAGTTGCATACGATTCCAATAAAAAAGGCAAGACATAAGGAATCCTTGGCACATGCCAAAAATTCAACGTCCTATATTATGCAACATTTCTCAATGGAATGGTTGCCCTAAAGAAATTTATTAATACTAACAATGTGACGATGGCGAGTGCGATTGCGTCGTGGCGCCACGCTGGCGGTAAAATACCTGGCTACAGGCCGCCAGCGACTAATCATGCAATCACCGATCACCATCCGCCTGGGCCGCCGCGCCCGCGCCCGCATCGCCGACAACGGCTTGCGCGCGCTTGACGTCGCCATCGTCCCTGCCGCCGCAGGCGGACCGAAAGGCTTGATCCTGCACCAGCTCGATTGCTGGCTGTTCGGCGACTTCCTGGCGCAGGCGCCGCGCCCGCGCCACTTCGTCGGCGCCTCGATCGGTGCCTGGCGCATGGCCGCCGCCGTGTTTTCCGACCCGGTGGCAGCGCAGCGCCGTCTCGTGCGCGAATACGTGAGCCAGCGCTATCCCGACAAGCCCGAGGCGGCGCACGTCAGCCGCACCTGCCGCGCCCTGCTCGACGCCGTCCTCGATGGCCAGGATGCACAGCTGCTGCGGCACGAACGCCATAGCCTGTCGGTGCTGGCCGTGCGCGGCATCGGCGCGCTGGCCCAGCCGGGCAAATGGCGCGACCGGCGCGGCTTCCTGCTGGCGGCCGCCGGCAACGCCGTGGCGCGCGCGCGCCTGGCCGCCTCGCTGGAACGCGCGGTGTTCCATGCCGGGCCGGACGGCGCCAGCTGGCTGCGCTCGCGCTTCGACGCCTTTCATTCGCATTTCGTGCCGCTGGCGCAAGAGAACCTGCGCGACGCGCTGCTGGCCTCCGGCTCCATCCCGCTGCTGCTCGACGCCGTGACGGACATCGCCGGCGCGCCGTCCGGGCGCTACTGGGACGGCGGCCTGGTCGACTATCATCTGCACCTGCCTTACCAGCGCGAACCGGACCTGGTGCTGTACCCGCATTTTGCCGACCACATCGTGCCGGGCTGGCTGGACAAGGCCATGCCCTGGCGCCGCGCGCGCAGCGGCGATAGCGCACTCGACAACATGATCCTCGTCTCGCCTTCGCCCGCCTTCGTGGCCAGTCTGCCCAACGGCAAACTGCCGGACCGGCGCGACTTCCCCCATTACGGGCAAGACCACGCGGCGCGCATGCGCGACTGGCGCCGCGCCATCGCGGAAAGCGAGCGCATGGCGGCCGCCTTCGCCCGCTGGGCAGAGCAGCCGGACCTGCGCCAGGCGCTCGACCTGTAGCACGGGCGTGGCTGCAACAGTCACCAAAACAGGCAGTTTTTCGCTTACCTATTGGTCACTTCTCAGTGCATACTATGTCGCACAGGCAATCTTCAACCCCTCTGCGACAGGAGTTATGACCATGCACGCTCTCTCCCACCTTCGTATCGGCACGCGCCTGGCTGCAGGCTTCGCGCTGGTGCTGCTGCTGTCCGCGGTCTCCACCTCGTACGCGCTGTACAGCGCCCACGTGAATGCCGAAGCGACGCGGCAAATGATGGAAAAACCGTTGGCCAAGGAACGCCTCGTATCGGACTGGTACGTGCTGATTTACTCGGCCATCGCGCGCACCTCGATGATCGCCAAAAGCACGGATGAAACCCTGTCTAACGTGTTTGCCGACACCATCGCCGACAGCACGAAACAGGGCAGCGAACTGCTGAAGAAAATCGAAACCCTGCTCGACAGCGATGCAGAAAAAGCCATCTTCAAGGCGTCCATTGCCGAGCGCGTCAAGTACCAGGATGCCAAGACCCTGGTGATGAATGCGCGCAAGGCCGGCGACGCGGCGCAGGCGGAAAGCATCTACCGCGACAGCTTCGCGCCCGCCGCCACCAACTACCAGAACAACGTCAAGGCCCTGCTGTCGCAGCAGCGCCAGGCCATCGACGCCACGGCGCAAGCGATCGAGGCGGCCAACGGGCGCAGCTTCACCCTGCTGCTGACCTTGTGCGCGCTGGTGGTGGCGCTGGGCAGCGTCTGCGCCTGGCTGATCACGCGCTCGATCACGCAGCCATTGAAGGCCGCCGTGAAGGTGGCCGAAACCGTGGCAGACGGCGACTTGCGCACGCATTTCGGCACGCCTGCCAGCGATGAAATCGGCGACTTGATGCGCGCACTGCACGGCATGAACGAGGCACTGCGCAAGGTGGTGTCGGAAGTGCAGACGGGCACCAATGCGATTGCCACGGCGTCGGGCGAAATCGCCGCCGGCAATCAGGATCTGTCGGCGCGCACGGAACAGCAGGCCAGCTCGCTGGAAGAGACGGCGTCGTCGATGGAAGAACTGACCAGCACCGTCAAGCAAAATGCGGACAATGCACGCCAGGCCAATCAGATGGCGGTGGCCGCGTCAGGCGTGGCCGAACGGGGCGGCAGCATCGTCAGCCAGGTGGTCGACACCATGGGCGCCATCGATACGGCGTCGACGAAAATCGTCGATATCATCGGCGTCATCGATGGCATCGCCTTCCAGACGAATATCCTGGCCTTGAACGCGGCCGTCGAAGCGGCCAGGGCCGGCGAGCAGGGGCGCGGCTTTGCCGTCGTCGCCACGGAAGTGCGCAGCCTGGCGCAACGCTCAGCCGCGGCGGCGCGCGAAATCAAGACCCTGATCGGCGACTCGGTGGAACAGGTCAACAACGGCACGCGGCTGGTGCAACAAGCCGGCAGCACCATGGGCGAAGTGGTCGACAGCGTGCGCCGCGTCACCGACATCATGGCCGAGATCACTGCCGCCAGTGCCGAGCAAAGCCTGGGCATCGACCAGGTCAACCAGGCCATCGCGCAGATGGACCAGGTGACGCAGCAGAATGCAGCCCTGGTGGAAGAGGCGGCGGCAGCGGCCGAAAGCATGCAGGACCAGGCCGCGCGCCTGGCGCAAGTGGCGGCCGGCTTCCAGCTCGAACACATGGCTACGGCAGCGCCGGTGCGCGCCGCGCGGCCGGTGCACACCCAGCTGGCCAAGCCGGCTGCCAGGAGCGTCACCGCCAGGCAGCCGGGCATCGCGGCCAGCAGCGCGCCTTCTGCACGCAAGCCCCAGGCGAACCTGGCTGGCGAGCAGGATTGGGAAGAGTTTTAAGACTGGCAACTGGGCCCGTCAAAAGGGTTTGACAGCGCCGTGGCGCGCGAGGATACTTGTTTCAGGTGGCAGGGTGCACCACCGGCAACAATATGTGTTGCGCCTGACATAGTTCTGCGGGAGCACGAACATGAAATGTATCCGCGGCATCAGCGAACAGCTGCGCCAGGTTCTCCTGCGCCCCTTGCTCCTGTGTGCAGCCCTTGCCGGCTGCGCCACGGCGCCCGCCACCCCGCCTCCGCCCGACCTGTTCAACGATGCCAGCTTTGCCGCGCCCACCGTGCCGGTCGAGCCGCAGCAGGCGTTTGCCGTGAGTGAGGCCATGCACCGTTATGTACGCATCGATATCGCCCGCGAGGCACGCGGCAAGAATCCCCGCCGCGCGCTCGCCGATGCTCTGGGTAAAAGGGCCGGGCTGCAGCTGGAATATGATGCCGCCATGACGCGCACGGCGGCGCAGGCGTTCGATGCCCGCAGCGGCAATTGCCTGTCGCTGGTGCTGATGACGGCCGCGCTGGCCAAGGAAATGGGGCTGGCAGTACGCTACCAGAGCGTGCTGGGGGAAAACAGCTGGAGCCGCAGCGGCGACATGTATTTTGTCGCCGGCCACGTCAACCTGGTGCTGGGCCGAAAGCTGGCGCAGAACAGCGACAGCTATGACGCCGATGCGGAACTGCTGATCGATTTCCTGCCGGCCCAGGATCTGACGGGGCAGCGCACGCGCACGGTCAGCGAGGCAACCATCCTGGCCATGTACCTCAATAACCGCGCCGCCGAAACCATGGCCAGCGGCGAGCTCGATCAAGCCTACTGGTATGCCCGCGCCGCCATCCTGCAAGACCCCACGTTTGTCGGCGCCTTCAATACCCTGGGCATCATCCAGCTGCGCCACGGCGACATCGAGCCGGCGCGCCGCACGCTCGCTTACGCACTGGAACGCTCGCCATCGAACACCGTGTTGCTGTCGAACCTGGCGCAGGCACTCGACGGCCTGGGACGCGCAGATGAAGCGCAGCTGCTGCGGCGCAAATTGCTGGCCCTGCAGCCAGAACCGCCCTTCCACTTTTTCAAGCTGGGCCAGCGCGCCATGGACGCCGCCGACTATCAGGAAGCGGCGCGCCTGTTCAAGCGCGAGATCGCGCGCGATCCCTATTATCATGAATTCCACTTCTGGCTGGCGCAGGCGTATGCGCGCATGGGCCAGCTGGCGCAGGCTGGACGCCAGCTGGAACTGGCGATGGACAACAGCACCACGCGCAGCGACCATGGCCTGTACGCGGCCAAGCTGCAGCGCCTGCGCGCCGCCACCGCGTATTAATCTTCCAAAAACATCTGCTGCAGGTCATTCAGGAAGCACAATCCCCGTTCCGTCGGACGGATGACCTGGTGGTCGCGGTACAGCAAGCCTTTCGCTTCGGCCGCGTTGAGCGGCTGCTCGATGGCGTTGATGGCCAGGCCCGTGCGCTCGGCGAACAGGTTCGGCGAAAAACCCTGCGTCAGGCGCAGGGTATTGAGCATGAATTCAAAACCCATTTCCTCGCGCGCCAGTTCGCGCTCTTCCTGCACCGGCTTACCTGCCAGTACCGCGTCCATATAGGCGCGCGGCTGCTTGTAGCGGGCCTGGCGCAGCACGCGGTGCGGGAACGAAATCTTCGAGTGAGCACCCGCACCGATGCCCAGATAGTCGCCGAATTCCCAGTAATTGCGGTTGTGCCTGGCCTGGCGGCCCGGCTGCGCATAGGCCGACACTTCGTAGCGGCCGTAGCCGACCTGCGCCGCGCGCGCGGCCACCATGTCGGCGATGTCGGCGCTCTCGTCGTCGTCCGGCAGCACCGGCGGATACTTGGCGAACAGGGTGTTTGGTTCGAGCGTCAGGTGGTACAGCGACAAATGCGGCGGCGCGAACGACAGCGCCGTTTCCAGGTCCTGCTGCGCCTCGGCCAGGGTTTGCGTGGGCAGCGCGTACATCAGGTCGAGATTGAAATTGTCGAAATTGGCGTGCGCGATGTCCACCGCGCGGCGCGCCTCGTTGTCGTCGTGGATGCGGCCCAGCGCCTGCAAATGGCGGCCATTGAAGCTCTGGATGCCGATCGACAGGCGGTTGATGCCGCTGGCCCGGTAGGACTTGAACTTTTCCGCTTCAAAGGTGCCCGGATTGGCTTCCATGGTGATTTCGCAGTCGGGCTCCAGGGGCAGCAAGGTACGCACGTCCGACATCAGCCGGTCCAGCCCCGCCGCAGACATCAGGCTGGGCGTGCCGCCGCCGATGAAGATGGTGTGGATCTTGCGGCCCCAGATCAGCGGCAGCGCCATTTCCAGGTCCAGCCGCAGGGCGGCCAGGTACTCCGCTTCCGGCAAGTCGCCGCGCACCTCGTGCGAATTGAAATCGCAATACGGGCATTTTTTCACGCACCACGGGAAATGGATGTACAGCGACAGCGGCGGCAGGGCCGCCAGGTTCAGCGCGCCCGGCTGCAGGTATTTCAGGGCCGCCCCGGCGGCGCCGGAAATGCCTTCCTGCGGCACGGGAGCGGGGCCGGGCTTGGCGGCCGACTTGGCGACGGCGCCCACCAGTTTGATAGGGATCATCGCAGCTTTTCCACCAGCGCGCGCAGGGCCTGGCCACGGTGCGACAGCGCGTTCTTTTCGTCGGACGTCAGTTCGGCCGCGCACTTGCCCAGCGCGGGAATAAAGAAATGCGGATCGTAGCCAAAGCCCCCGTTGCCGCGCGGCGTGGCGATCATTTCGCCATTCCAGCGGCCGTCGGCGATCACCGGCTGCGGGTCGTCCGCATGGCGCACATACACCAGCACGCAGTAGTAATACGCGGACTTGTCGGCATGCGCTTCCAGGTCGGCGATCAGCCTGGCGCTGTTGGCGGCGTCCGATTTCGGTTCGCCCGCATAACGGGCCGAATACACGCCCGGCGCGCCGCCGAGCGCATTGACGCACACGCCGGAATCGTCGGCCAGCGCCGGCAAGCCCGTCAGGCGCGATGCGTGGCGCGCCTTTTGCAGGGCGTTTTCAACGAAGGTGTGAAATGGTTCGTCGCTTTCCGGCACGGCATACTCGCCCTGGGCGTGGACGGAAAAACCGATGGTCGAGAGCAGCTCGTTGAATTCCTTGAGCTTGCCGGCGTTATTCGAGGCGAGGATGAGGCGTTGGGTCATGTCAGTAGTCCGGTTGAAGTGCCGACATTGTAAACCTTTTGCGCTCCCCTCACCTTGGCCCAGCGCCGCGCTGAACGGCGGCAAATGCGGGCTGCTTGCCCGGCGCGGCGGGCAAGAGGATGTAAATCCAGGTAAAGATTAAAGGCCGAGCGCCTGCTTCTGCAGGGCGATCAAGTCGGCGATGCCGCCCTGCGCCAGGTCCAGCAGGCGGTTCATGCCGGCGCGGTCAAACGCGGCGCCTTCGGCCGTGCCCTGCACTTCGATGAAGTGGCCCGCTTCCGTCATCACCACGTTCATGTCCGTGTCGCAGCCCGAATCTTCCACATAGTCCAGGTCCAGCACCGGCATGCCCTGGTAGACGCCCACCGAGATGGCGGCGACAAAGCTTTTGACGGGAATGGCGGCAATCGCGCCGCGCGCCTGCAGCTGGGAGAACGCGTCATACGCGGCCACCATGGCACCCGTGATCGAGGCCGTGCGCGTGCCGCCATCGGCCTGGATGACATCGCAATCGAGGTGCAGCGTGCGTTCACCGAAGGCTTGCAAATCAAAGGCGGCGCGCAGCGAGCGGCCGATCAGGCGCTGGATTTCCTGCGTGCGGCCAGACTGCTTGCCGCGTGCCGCTTCGCGGTCCATGCGCGTGTGCGTCGAGCGTGGCAGCATGCCGTACTCGGCCGTCAACCAGCCCTGGCCCTTGCCTTTCAGGAAACCTGGCACCTTGTCTTCGATGCTGGCGGTACAGATGACCTTGGTGTCGCCGCACTCGATCAGCACCGAGCCTTCGGCATGCTTGGTGTACTGGCGGGTGATGCGGATGGCGCGCAGCGCGTCGACGGCGCGGCCGCTCGGGCGGGATTCAAATGTCATGGGATATCCTGTGTGATTGGGGTTGCGGCAGCGATTTTACCACCGCGCGCCCGTCTATTTGCAGTCATGCAACAGCGCAAGACGCAATGGCAGGCGGCGCGCACATGATCCCTACAATCCTGCCCCGCCAAACACAATTTTCTTTACAATGCCGTAAAACGCACACTATTCAGCAATTTTCAGGCCACCGTGCTCTTCGGTCCTGTTTTGCGGCGCGGGCGGTATTGCCTGCGCTGGCTGATTAAGTGTATAAGTGACTATATACAAGATCAAATCGGGGAATCCTTTGAGCATTTCAAGCATGACAGGCTACGCGGTTGCCACCAGCGAAGGTGCTGCAGGCACACTGACAATTGAAATCAAGAGCGTCAACTCGCGCTTTCTCGACCTGCAATTCCGGATCAACGACGATCTGCGGGCCCTGGAGCCAGACTTGCGCGCCGCCGTCATGTCCGCCATCACGCGCGGCAAAGTCGAGGTACGCCTGAGCTTTGGCCGCAAGGCCGCCACAAACGGCACGCAGGCGCTGAACCTGCCCCTGCTTGCCGAACTGGCGCGCCTGCAAAACGAAGTGGGCCAGCATTTTGTCTCCGCCCCCGTCATGACGGTGGCCGAACTGTTGCGCTGGCCTGGCATCATCGAAGAAGCGCAAGTGGGGCAAGAATCCTTGCAGGCGGACGTGGGCGCGTTGACCAAGCGCACCGTGGCCGCCTTCGTCGACAGCCGCAAGCGCGAAGGCGCGGCGCTCGAAGCGGTGCTGGTGTCGCGCATCGAGGCAATGGAAGCCATCGTCAAGCGCATCACGCCCTTGATTCCGCAAGTGGTGGCGGCCTTCCAGCAAAAAGCCATCGAACGCATGCAGGATGCGCTGGGTCTGGCCAGCCAGGGCTCGAATTCGGCCCTGTCGCGCCAGGACGCCATGGAGCGCATCCGCCAGGAAGTCATTTTGTACGGTATCCGCATCGACGTCTCGGAAGAACTGGCGCGCCTGTCAGCCCACCTGGGCGAAACGCGCCACATCCTTACCAAGGGCGGGCAAGTGGGCAAGCGCCTCGACTTCATGATGCAGGAACTGAACCGCGAAGCCAACACGCTGGGCGCCAAGGCGTCCGTCAAGGAACTGGCCGACGCCTCGATGGATTTGAAGCTGCTGATCGAGCAAATGCGCGAACAGGTGCAGAACCTGGAGTAAGCCGTCAGCCACGCCAGGCGCCGGCCATGCCGGCCTCTTTGGGACTGGCTCACAGCCTTGCCTCTTGGTAAAATACCGGATTGGGCGCCGCCTGTGCGAGCATCGGCGCCAACAACACGATTATTGAAAGATCCGCATGAGCCACCCTACCGCCTTCTCCGGCAGCCTGTTCGTGGTCGCCGCGCCATCGGGCGCCGGCAAATCGACACTGGTCAATGCATTGCTGGCGCAAGAGCCCGGCATCAAATTATCGATCTCGACCACCACGCGCGCGCCCCGTCCGGGCGAGCAGCATGGCCGCGAGTATTACTTCACGACGGCGGAAGACTTTGTCGCGCGCGCCGACCAGGGCGAATTCCTGGAATGGGCGGAAGTGCATGGCAATTACTACGGCACCTCGCGCATCATGGTAGAACAGCAGATGCTCGCCGGCACCGATATCCTGCTGGAAATCGACTGGCAAGGCGCGCGCCAGGTGCGCAAGCAATTCCCCCGCGCAGCCGGCATTTTCATCCTGCCGCCATCGATCGATGCGCTGGAAGAACGCCTGAACAAGCGCGGCCAGGACGAGCAGCACGTGATCACGCGCCGCCTGCTGGCGGCCGGCGGCGAAATCGCACACGCTCCCGAGTTCGAGTATGTTATTATCAATGAAGAGTTTACGGTCGCTTTGTCCGAACTGAGCGCGATCGTGAGAGCGGCCCGTTGCCGGTTTGCGCAACAAGCGGCCCGCAACGCATCGCTATTCGCCCAGTTGGGCCTGCACGCAGAGTAATTCGTCTGCACGCCAGTTCACACAGCGCCCCGCACCACGCATAAAATTTAGGAGTTACTATGGCCCGTATCACAATCGAAGATTGCCTGAAGCAGATCCCTAACCGTTTCCAGCTGACCCTGGCTGCGACTTATCGCGCACGTCAGTTGTTGCAAGGCCACACCCCAAAGGTGGAAGCCAAGGACAAGCCTACCGTTGTCGCACTGCGTGAAATCGCTGCCGGCAAAGTCGGCATCGAGATGCTGAAAAAGGTCCCGATGTAAGTGGGAACCCGCGTGCCGGAACAGTGCTGACCCCTGGTTCTACCGTATCCTTTATTCACACTGTGAAGCATCGCGACGTTTTATGAGTCTGACCCCAGCCGACACGACTTCCGCAGCACTGCCGCCCCTGGCCTCGCGCCAGGCGGCAAAATCGCAGGGCGCTTCCGCGTCCGGCGTCGGCACGTCCACCGGGAATGCCTCCACCTCACCGCCAGCACCCGCCTTGGGCGTGGCCTCCGTCAGTCACCTGGCCGACAAGCTGGCCGAATACCTGTCTCCCGCCGACCTGAAAAAAGTCAAGGAAGCCTACCGCTTCTCCGACGAAATGCACCTGGGCCAGATGCGCCGCTCGGGCGAGCCGTATATCTCGCATCCGATCGCCGTCGCCGAAATCTGCGCCGACTGGAAACTCGACGCGCAAGCCATCATGGCAGCCCTGCTGCATGACGTCATGGAAGACCAGGACGTCAAGAAGGATGAATTGATCGAGCGCTTCGGCGCACCCGTGGCGCACCTGGTCGACGGCCTGTCAAAGCTGGAAAAGATCGAATTCCAGAGCCAGATCGAAGCGCAGGCGGAAAACTTCCGCAAAATGCTGCTGGCCATGGCGTCCGACGTGCGCGTGATCCTGATCAAGCTGGCCGACCGCCTGCACAATATGCGCACCCTGGACTTCATGACGGCGGCAAAAAAGCGCCGCATCGCCAGCGAGACCATGGAAGTGTACGTGCCGATCGCGCACCGTCTCGGCCTGAACAATATTTACCATGAGCTGCAGGATCTGTCGTTCTCGCACCTGTATCCGATGCGCTACCGCACCCTGGCGAAAGCCGTCAAGGCGGCGCGCGGCAACCGGCGCGAAGTGGTCAACAAGATCATGGAAGCGGTGAAAAGCACCCTGTCCATGGCCGAACTCGAGGCCGACGTCACGGGCCGCGAAAAGACCCTGTACGACATCTATAAAAAGATGCGCAGCAAGCATTTGTCGTTTTCGCAAGTGCTGGACGTGTACGGCTTCCGCGTGGTGGTGGGCAGTTTTGCCGACTGTTACGTGACTCTGGGCACCCTGCACAGCCTGTACAAGCCCATGCCGGGCAAGTTCAAGGATTACATCGCGATCCGCAAGCTGAACGGCTACCAGTCGCTGCACACGACCGTCATTGGCCCCTACGGCACGCCCGTCGAATTCCAGATCCGCACGCAGGAAATGCACCGCACGGCCGAATCCGGCGTGGCGGCGCATTGGCTGTACAAGAGCGGCGAATCGAACCCGTCCGACTTGCAGCAACGCACGCATGCGTGGCTGCAATCCTTGCTCGACATCCAGCAGCAGACGGGCGACTCGGCCGAATTCCTCGAACACGTCAAGGTCGACCTGTTCCCCGATTCCGTCTACGTGTTTACGCCGAAGTCGAAGATCATCGCCCTGCCGCGCGGCGCCACGGCCATCGACTTCGCCTACTCGATCCATACGGGCATCGGCGACCAGACCGTGGCCGTCAAGATCAACAACGAAACCTCGCCCTTGCGCACCGAGCTGCACAATGGCGACATCGTGGAAATCATCACCGATTCCTCGTCGCGCCCCAGCCCGACGTGGCTGTCGTTCGTGCGCACAGGCAAGGCCCGTTCGGCCATCCGCCACCATTTGCGCACGATCAACCTGCCCGAATCGATCGCCCTGGGCCAGCAATTGCTGTCGCAGGCGCTGCACACCCTGAACATCGACGCCGACCTGCCGGCGCCGCTGGTAGAACGCCTGCTCAACGAATCGAGCGCCAATTCCATGGACGAGCTGTACGCGGACATCGGCATCGGCAAGCGCATGGCCACCCTGGTGGCGCGCCACATTTTTGGTTTGATCGGCGGCGAAGCGGCCAGCATGCCCGTGGAACACAATAGCGGCAGCGAACTCGACCCTGTCACCATTTGTGGCACCGAAGGCGTCTCCGTGCAGCTGGCGCCATGCTGTTTGCCGATTCCCGGCGACCAGATCATCGGCCAGTTGCGCCGCGACCAGGGCTTGCTGGTGCACACCAGCGACTGCTCGCAAGCCAAGCGCCAGCGCGCCAAGGAACCGGACCGCTGGATCGCCGTACGCTGGGGAACCGAACTGAACCGCCGCTTCGACTGCCGCATCAAGGTGCTGATCAACAGCGAACGGGGCATTCTGGCCCGCGTGGCCGCCGAGATCGGCGAGTCCGACGCCAACATCATCTATGTGGGCATGGACGAAGACAAGGACAACGTCCTCGACCAGTTGCGCTTCACCGTGCAGGTGAAAGACCGCGTCCACCTGGCCGCCCTGCTGCGCAATGTGCGCCGGGTCGCCGGGGTCAACCGCATCCTGCGTGAGCGTAACTAGCTCTGGGGTCAGACCCAAAACGAAGACTGGGGTCGGACCCTCAGGGTCCGACCCCGGCCCTCACGCTTTGCGGGTTTGCAATTCCCTCACAAATTCGGCACTTCCAACGACCGCATTTCCACGGCTGGCGACACGCAATGCCTGGCGCGCCGCTTCTTCATCAACATGAAATAAAGCAGCATAGGCTTGCTGCCGCTCACCCTTGTTTTTGCCCATGCTTAAATAAAGTGGATGTGGGTGTATCAGGGCATCCTCGCGCCCCTCTGCATTACAACGATAACTGGACCATCGGTAATGTCCCGGATAGCACACCATGCCGGCACGCACGGGATTGAGTTCAATGTAACGCTGGCATATCAGCAAGTAGCTCACATCCTGCACCACACAGGACTTGTAGCGCCCGTCCCACAGCGGTCCGCTACGATGGCGGCGCCAGTTGATGTAATGCGCATGCTCCTGCCCCACCGCCTTCATCATGCGCGATACAGCCAGAACACTATCTGCGGACAGCAGCAAATGCACATGATTCGTCATCAAGACATAGGCATGCAGCAAGCAGCCCTGGGTATTGGAGTGCCGCTGCAATTGTTGTGAATACCAAAGGAAATCGGCGGGCTCAAAAAAACATGCTTGCCTGTCCGCCCCACGCTGCACCACATGCAAGGGCATGCCAGGCATAAACAAACGCTGGACGCGGGCCATGGTCGCACTCCCGTAAAGGAAACTCCCAGCGTGACACGATTACTAAGACTAACCCTGCGTCAACGCAAACTACGCCTCCCCCGGCGCCGGATACGTCACTTCCAGCAACTCCAGTTCCTGCTCGCCCAGCGGCGTGTTGAGGGTGATCAGATCGCCTTCGCGCGCCTTGGTGATGGTGCGGGCCATGGGCGAGACCCAGCTGATCTTGCCGTTCAGGGGGTCGAACTCATCGATGCCGACGATGGTGATGGTGTGCGTTTCGCCGTCGCTGGTGCGGTAGGTCACCGTGGCGCCGAAAAACACCTGGTCGTTGCCATGGTGCACGCTAGGGTCGACGATGGCGGCCAGGTCCATGCGTTTCGTCAGGAAGCGGATGCGGCGGTCAATTTCGCGCAGGCGCCGCTTGCCGTAGATATAGTCGCCATTTTCCGAACGGTCGCCATTCGACGCCGCCCAATGGACGATGCGCACGACTTCAGGACGCTCGACGTCGATCAGCTGCAGCAGCTCTTCCTTGATGCGCTGGTAGCCGGCCGGCGTGATGTAATTCTTGGCGCCGGCGGGAATGGCCAGCGCCAGCGCGGCCGCTTCTTCATCGTCGTCGTTGTCGGATTCTTTTACAAAGGCTTTATTCATCTGCCTATTGTAGCCCCGCCAGGGAGCCGCAGGCACACGGGATGCGGGGGCAAACGGGCTTTTTTGACGTATCATCGTGGCAATCGCGGCAAATCTGCGCCGCACACGGAGACGGATGAAAAAATTCTACAGAGTCAGGCGCTGGCTGTTTGCGCCGCTGGTCTACCTGGCCGCCATCTTCCTGCTGATCGAGGAGTGGCTGTGGGCGACCGGGACGCGCCTGATGCAGGTGATCGCGCAATTTCCGCCCCTGCATGCACTGGAAGCGTGGATCAAGCGCCTGCCGCCGTACTGGGCGCTGGCCATCTTCGTGCTGCCGGCCGTGCTGCTGTTCCCCGTCAAGCTGCTGGCCCTGCTGGCGATCGCGCGCGGCCATGCATTTTCCGGCATCGGCGTGATCGTCATCGCCAAGCTGGGCGGCGCGGCCGCCGTGGCCCGCCTGTACAGCCTGACGCGCCCTACCCTATTGAGTTTGCCGTGGTTTGCGCGCTGGCACGGCCGGTTCATGACAACCAAGGACCGCTGGATCGCCCGCCTGCGCGCCACGCGCCCCTGGCGCCGTGTCAGCCGCCTGTCGGCCGCGCTGGGCCGCGCCCGCCGCGCCTGGTGGCAGCGCTTGCGCAAGGGCACGCCAGGGCGCCATCATTCCCGCCCTGCCAGGGTGCTGCGCCGCTTCGCCGCCTTCTGGCGCGCCCGCCGCTGATGAAGAAAGGCCACTCCATGCACCACACTCCCCGGCTGGCGCCCGCCATGCGCGCGGCGGCGCCGGAAATCTATCTGTTTGACGCTGCCAGCTTGCAATTGCTGGACGCCAACGATGCCGCCTGCGACAACTTGCAGTATGCACGCAAGCAATTGCTGGCGATGACGCCCTTCACGCTGGCGCCGCAGCTTGACGCGCAGCACCTGGCCGCCGTGCTGGCCACCCTGGACGACAGCATCGGCGCGCAAGCCCGGCTGCACGTGCAGCAGCGCCGCCGCGATGGCAGCCTGTATTCGCTCAGCCTGCACCTGTCGCGCGCCAGCCGCCAGGGGCGCGCCCTGCTGCTGGCCGAGGGCGAAGACTTGCGCACGCCGCAGGCGACGGCGGCCGCCCTGGCGCAGGTGCAGTCGCGCTTCAACGCCATCGTCTCGAATACGCCGGGCCTGGTGTACCAGTTCTGCCTGCATGCGGATGGGCGCGCCGCCTTTCCCTACCTGAGCGATGGCTGCCAGGCCCTGCTGGGCCTGGGGCCGGCGCAACTGCACGCGCGCCCGGAACTGTTTTATGAGTTGATCCTGGCCGATGACCGCGCCTCGTATCTGGAATCGATGCAGGCCTCAAAAAACGCCTTGTGGAGCTGGAACTGGGAAGGCCGCATCTGGATCGATGCCTGGAAAGACGTCAAATGGATCAACCTGCGCTCCACGCCGCGCGCGCTGGCCGACGGCACGGTGCAGTGGGAAGGCATCATGACGAATATCACGGAAAGCCGGCTGGAACAGATCGAAGTGCGCCAGTCGCGCGCCCGCCTGGCCGAGCTGACGGCACATATCGACAAGGTCAAGGAACACGAACGCACGCGCCTGGCGCGCGAACTGCACGATGATCTGGGCGGCAATTTGACGGCGATCAAGATGGCGCTGGCCATGCTGACGCGCCGCTTGCCGCCGGACGACCCGTTGCTGCAGGAAAAGGCCGACTATGTCGATGCCCTGGTCGACCGCAGCATCGATGCCGTGCACCGCATTTCGCTGGACTTGCGCCCCTCCATGCTGGACCTGGGCCTGGTTGCCGCGCTGGACTGGCAAGTCAAGGAATTCGCGCGCCAGGCCGGCATCGAATGCCAGTTCATGTCAAACCGCCAGCATATCGAACTGGAGCTGGACCAGGCAACCAGCCTGTTCCGCATCGCCCAGGAGGCGCTGACGAATATCGCCAAGCATGCGCATGCGAGCAAGGTCAGCGTGCGCCTGGCCCGCCAGCGCCAGCATATCAGCCTGTCGATCGCCGACAATGGCGTCGGCATGCGCCTGTCCGACCGCGCCAAGCCGCAATCGTTCGGCATCCGCGGCATGGCCGAACGCGCCAGCGCGCTGGGCGGCACCCTGAGCCTGATGGATGGGCCGGATGGCGGCACCATCCTGAGCATAAAAATCCGGCTGAGCACAGCGCGAGAGGCGATAATAGCGGCTGCAGCCAGTACGCCCGCGCACAGCGGGCCGCCGCCAGACGCGGCCGAGCAGGTGAATTAGATAGGAAACAACGCAGTCATGAAAGAAAAAGCCACCATCCGGGTATTCATCGCCGACGATCATGCGATCGTGCGCGAGGGCTTGAAGCAAATCCTTGCCGATACGAAGGACATCATCGTGGCCGGCGAGGCCGAGAATGGCCACGACGCCATCAAACTGTTTCGCGGCTCGAAATGCCAGGTGTTGCTGCTCGACATCTCCCTGCCCGACCGCAGCGGCATCGAGGTGCTCAAGCAGATCAAGAAGGAAAAGCCGGAACTGGCCGTACTGATGCTCTCCATGCACCGCGAGGACCAGTACGCCATCCGCTCGCTCAAGGCGGGCGCGGCCGGCTACCTGACGAAACAGAGCGCGCCGCGCGAGCTGGTCACGGCCATCCGCCAGGTGGCGCAGGGATTAAAATACATCAGCGCCTCGCTGGCGCAGGAACTGGCCAACACGGTGGGCGAAGACCACGAAACGGCCTTGCACGACACCTTGTCGGACCGCGAATACCAGACCCTGGTCATGATCGCCTCGGGCAAGGCGGTGGGCGCCATCGCCGAAGAACTGAAATTGTCCGTGAAAACCGTCAGCGAGTACCGCGCCCGTTTGCTGGTCAAGATGAAACTCAAGAATAGCGCCGAACTGACGCATTACGCCATCCGCAACCAGCTGGTCGACTGACGGCAAAGCGGCATGCCCGCTGGCATCGGGCGAATTGACAGGACTTCTCCTTGCTTCTCGCACAATAAGTTCTTTGCCAACTCGCATATCATGAGGATAATGAGAAATATCTGAAAAGGCTGTGCCTACATGTCCAGTAAATTGCCATCTTCACCAGCAGGCGCTCCCGCTGGCGCCACGAGTACCGCCGCCGCTGCGGCGATGAACCCGGCCGACATCGCCCGCGAAGCGTTTCGCCGCCTGGCGACGCGCCGCATCGCCCCGACGCCGAGCGCCTACCGCGATATCTACAATGAAATCGCCGGCATCAGCGAACCGGCGGACAGCCCTGCCGCGCCGGCAGCCGTGCTGGCCGCCAGCGCACCCACAGAGAGTGGCGCGGAAAACGTCCTGACGCAGTTTGCCGCCAAGATGAGCGAATCAGCGGGCGAACTGGGCGACTTTGGCCGGCGTTTCCAGCGCGCCCTGAAAGCGCGCGACTGGGACAGCTATGCGCGCACCCTGGCGCAACTGGCGGAAAAACAGGTCAAGAAAGGCGGCGGCATCGAATTGCCGCCCCTGCCGGACGGTGAACAGACGCGCACCCTGCGTGAATTGCTCAGCCGTACCCTGGGCTTTGCCGTCGCCACCTTGCTGACTGGCACGCCAGCGTTGGTGGAAGAAGCCGAATCGCTGGGCGCGGCCATCAAACTGGCCCATACGGAAGAAGCGCTGAACGAAGCGGCGCTGCGCCTGAAACAGCTGTGCTACCAGATCGAATTGAAAAGCGGCGACACGGCCGAGCAGCAGGAACTGCTGCTGCGCCTGTTCAAGTTGCTGCTGGACAACGTCAGCCAGTTGCTCGACGACGACAGCTGGCTGCGCGGCCAGGTCGATGCCGTGCAAAACCTGATCGCCGGCCCGCTCGACCAGCGCGCGCTGGAAGACGCCACACGCAGCTTGAAGGAAGTCATCTACAAACAAGGCCAGCTCAAGCATAGCTTGTCCGACGTCAAGCTGACGGTCAAAAACATGATGATGACCTTCATCGACCGACTGGGCCAAGTGGCGGCCAGCACGGGCGACTTCCATGAAAAGATCGGCGGCTATTCGGAAAAGATCAGCCAGGCAGAAAATATCAGCGAACTGAACAGCGTTCTCGACGAAGTCTTGCGCGAAACGCGCATGGTGCAGAACGAAGCCTTGCGCGCGCGCGACAAAATGGTGCTGGCGCGCCAGGAAGTGCAGGATGCGGAACAACGCATCCACACCCTGGAAGCGAAGCTCCAGCATATGAGCGAACTGGTGCGGGAAGACCAGCTGACGGGCAGCCTGAACCGGCGTGGCCTGGATGACGTGTTCGAACGCGAAACGGCCCGCTCCGACCGCCGCGGCACGCCGCTGTGCATCGCCATGCTGGATCTGGACGATTTCAAGCGCCTGAACGACACCTACGGCCACCTGGCCGGCGATGCCGCCTTGAAACACCTGGTGAAGATCGTCAAGGAAACCCTGCGCTCGATGGACGTCATCGCCCGTTTCGGCGGCGAGGAATTCCTCATCCTGCTGCCAGAAACCACGGTCGATGCGGCCGCCTCGACGATGACGCGGCTGCAGCGCGAGCTGACCCGGCATTTCTTCCTGCACGACAACGAAAAAGTCTTGATCACCTTTTCCGCCGGTGTGGCCCTGCGCCTGCCCAACGAAGACCAGGCCGAGCTGGTCAAGCGCGCCGACCGCGCCATGTACCAGGCCAAGCAAACGGGCAAGAACCGCGTGGTGGTGGCGGACTGAGCCCTGCCCGCTGCACGACATGCCGTCCCGCCACCCGGCCGGACGGCACCTTCATGGCAAAAACAATAACAAGCAGTACTCCTCCAGCATCCGCGCGATATAAAAATAAAACTATTTTTACCCTCAAGTTTCTCTAAAACATGCCGTTTAGCGCGCGGCCAGTCGCAAACTGAAGGGCTGAAAATTAAAATTTAAAGCGCTTCTCGCCATCAATTTTCCTGCAGAGCAACCGTTACCCTAAACAACAGCGGCTTGATTGTCCCGGAACAGCGGGGCAGGCCAAAGTGACTAGCACATAGCGCAATGTAGTACCCGTTTGGAGAATTATCATGGCTGCAGTAATTAACACCAACATCGCTTCCCTGAACTCGCAACGCAACCTGTCGACCTCGCAATCGTCTTTGAGCACCTCGCTGCAACGCCTGTCCTCCGGTATGCGTATCAACAGCGCCAAAGACGATGCCGCCGGTCTGGCGATTTCCGACCGCATGACGTCGCAAATTAACGGCATGACGCAAGCGACCCGCAATGCCAATGACGGCGTGTCGCTGGCGCAAACGGCCGAAGGCGCACTGTCGAGCTCGGGCGACATCCTGCAACGCATCCGCCAATTGGCCGTGCAATCGTCGAACGCCACCAACTCGGCCAGCGACCGCCAGGCGCTGCAAACCGAAGTCGGCCAGCTGAACTCGGAACTGAACCGTATCGCCACCACCACCTCGTTCAACGGCCAGGCTTTGCTGGACGGCACGATGGGTACGGCCAACTTCCAGGTCGGTGCCGATTCCAACCAATTGATTTCGGCCAATGGCGCCAACTTCCTGACTAGCACCTACGGCAATAACCGCGTGGAAAACAGTGCAGTCGCCGTCGGCACCACCTCGAAAACCACGAATGGCGCGATCACGATCAACGGTAAACTGGGCACGGCCAGTCACACGCCCGCCGCCGCAGGTGATTCCGCCAAATCGATCGCTGCCGCCCTGAACGCCAAAACCGCCTCGACGGGCGTAACGGCAACGGCCAAGACGGAAGTCAACGTCGGCATGGATGCCGGTTCGTACTCCTTCGCATTAGTCGGCGACAATACCGGCGCCGGTGCTGCGGCAACCGTCTCGTTCTCAGTAACAGGTTCGGCCAACCAATCCGCTGACTTTGCCGCTGGCATCAACGCGATTAATGCTCAAACGGCGAAAACTGGCATCAGCGCCAGCTACGACTCGACGAATAAGGGTATCAAGCTGAGTAATACCAACGGTGCCGACATCAAACTGACCAACGGCACCACCGCTGCGCCGCGTCTGGACGTGGCCAGCTATACGCTGGCCGGCGGCCTGACGACGGCATCCGACACCAAAGCAGCAAATATCGTTGCAGTGGGCAACGGCACCGTGACATTCGACTCCGACAGCAGCTTCTCCGTTACCGATGCTGGTTCCGGCCTGGGTCTGGGCGCGGCAGCAGCGGCAACTACGAACGTTGGTTCGACGCTGAAATCGGTTGCCTCGCTCGACGTCACCACGTTCGACGGCGCCCAGCTGGCACTGAAGATCACGGATGCAGCCTTGTCCACGGTCAACAGCCAACGCGCACAGTACGGTGCTTTGCAATCGCGCTTCTCCTCGGCGATCGCCAACCTGCAATCGACGACGGAAAACTTGTCCGCCTCACGCAGCCGCATCGTCGATACCGACTATGCTGCAGAAACGGCCAGCCTGACCCGTGGCCAGATCCTGCAACAAGCTGGTACCGCCATGCTGGCGCAAGCGAACTCGCTGCCAAACGGCGTGCTGAGCCTGCTGCGCGGCTAATCTTCGATTAGCAACGTCACATCGCTGGACTCAGGTTCCCCTGCCGGATTTCTTCGGCAGGGGAATTTTCACTAGGGGAGCAACATGACTATCGACACCATCGCTGCCGCCTCCGCAGCGCGCATCGACAAGAACTATCCATCCACAGAACCGGCCACCGCGCGCGCGCAGGCGGCACGCAACGCGAACACCGGCATCGACGCGATGGCCAACAAAACCAAGGAACCGAGCCGCGAAGAGCTGGACCAGGCCGTTTCGGAACTGAACCAGTCGCCACAGGTCAAAACCCAGGGCTTGCAGTTTTCCATCGACGAAGACAGCCAGCGTACCGTGGTCAAAGTGATCGACCAGGCAACGCAGGAAGTCCTGCGCCAGATTCCCACCCGGGAAGCGCTGGAAATCGCCAAATCATTTGCCTCGGCAAAAGGCCAGCTGATCAGCCAGAGCGCCTGAATCCATGCCGACAACGAGCGCGGGGCCAATGCAGTATCGCAACATAGCAAGGGAAGCGCGCGCCAGGGCCAGCCAGATAACTTCCGGACTGGCCCGGTCTTTTTCCATGCCATTCATGCAATACTTCTCCGCATTTCCCGCCTGACTTTTCCGCAAATCGGAAACAGGACCAGAAAAGTCCCTCTCAAGTCCTGATTAATTCTGCCGATAACAGCTTATATTAGTGTTTTCCTAGGAGCAGACAGTGGCCATCGCACCAACCTTATCCTCTCCGGGCATCGGCAACAGCATCCTGGACGTGAATGGCATCATCGATAAGCTGATGACCGCCGAAGCGGCGCCCCTGGCAGGCTATGACAAGAAAACCGCTTCCTACCAGGCCAAGTTGAGCGCGCTGGGCACCCTGAGCGGGGCCGTGGGCGCGTTCCAGACGTCACTCTCGGGACTGAGCAACAGCAACAATTTCCGCGCCGTCTCGGCGATGCCGGCCGACCCACTGGTATTTACTGCCTCGGCCGGCGCCAAGGCCGTGGCCGGCAACTACAATATCAATGTCAGCCAGCTGGCGCAGTCGCAAACCCTGACCTCGGCTAGCTACGCCAGCAAGATTTCCACCATCGGCTCGGGCGCCAAGACGACCATTTCCTTCCAGCTCGGTAAAGTTGCCGGCGGCACCTTCGGCATGAACGGCACGGCCCTCAGCGGCGCCACTTTGCAAAATGGCATCAGCAATGGTTCCTTGAGCCTGAATGGCACGGCCATTCCCACGGACAGCACGACCAAGAGCGCGCGCGCGCTGGCCGAAGCCATCAATGCCAAGAGCAGCACCACGGGCGTGACGGCCACGGCACAGCCGGCCGCCAGCAGCGCCACCCTGTTCGCCGGCTACGGCAATGTTGCCACCGGTGCAGATGGCACGTATGCACTGTCCGTCGGCGGCATCAATATCGTTACACAAGGCAATGGCGTGGCTGCCGGCGCCGGTATCACGGGCGCCTCGCTCGACACCACCCTGGCCGGCCCCAACGCCATCTCGAATGCGCTGGCCGATGCCAACATTACCGTCACCGGCAAGGCTGCCGACGGCACCCTGCAATTTACGCGCGCCGACGGCACGAATATCCAGATCGAGGAAGTCGTGACGGGCGATGTCAAGGGCGGCATCGGCCATGCCTCGACGGCCACCAACACGGGCTTCAACGTCAACGTTGCCAGCTCCATCACGCTCAGTTCGACCAACGGCAGCCCCATCACGGTGGCTGGCAGCAATCCGGCGGCGGCCGGGCTGACGGCCGGCACCGGTGGTGCGTATATCGGCAGCGGCTTTACCCAGGATGCCACGCAGGCAACGGGGACGGTCGTCATCGACTCGACCAACAACTCGCTGCAAGGCATCCGCGACGCCATCAATAATGCGGGCCTGGGCGTGACCGCCAGCATCGTTTCCGATGGTTCGGACAAGCCGTACCATCTGGTGCTGAGCTCGTCTAAGTCCGGCGCCAACTCATCGATGAAGATCTCGCTCAGCGGCAGCGATGGCCAGCCCGCCGACAGCGCGCTGAGCGACTTGCTGTCCTACGATGCATCGGGCACGCAAAACCTGAAGCAGAATAGCGCCGCGCAAAACACCATGCTCAGCGTCAACGGCATCCCCATCACGAACAGTTCGAACAGCATCGACAGCGCCATCGAAGGCGTGACCCTGAACGTGCTGAAAGTGGGCAGCAGCTCCTTGTCCGTGTCGAAAGACACGTCGACGGTCAAGACCAGCGTCACCGCCTTCGTCAAGGCCTACAACGACTTGAACGCGTCGATCGCCAAGATGACGTCGTACAACGCGGAAACCAAGCAGGCGGGCGTCATGCTCGGCGATTCGACCACGCAAACGATGCAGTCCCAACTGCGCAAACAGCTGAGCACCTCGATCAGTGGTCTGGCCGGCAACCTGAAGACGCTGGACCAGGTTGGCATTACGTTCCAGAAAGATGGCAGCCTGGTGCTGGACGCGACCGTGCTGGACAAGGCCATCAGCGCCAACTTCTCCGACGTGGCCGGCCTCTTCTCCGCCCTGGGAAAAACCACGGACAGCAACGTCAGTTTCACCAGTTCGACGGCCGCCACCAAGCCTGGCACGTACGCACTGAACATCACCAATATGGCCAGCCAGGGCACCCTGAAAGGCACCCTGACCTTGCCCGCGTCGACGACGATTGCCAGCGACACCACCTGGAGCGTCACGCTGAACGACACGGATCCTGCGGCGGCCAAGAATACGGCCAGCGTGACCATTCCTGCGGGCAATTACACACCTGCCCAGCTGGCCGGCTTGATCCAGTCGTCGATCAATGGCGTCAAGGGCTTCAGTGAAAATGGCGCATCCGTGACGGCATCGATTGACGGCAGCGGCCGCCTGGTGATGGCGTCGTCCCGTTATGGTTCCGTCTCCAACCTGGCCGTGGCCAGCGTCACCGGTACGGGTGTGGAATCGCTGATCGGTGCCGGCGTCACGCCCACCAAGGGGACGGACGTGGCCGGCACCATCGGCGGCCAGCCCGTCATCGGTTCGGGCCAGACCCTGACGGGCGCCCCCGGTTCGCCCGCCGATGGTCTGAAGGTGGAAGTGACTGGCGGCGCCGTGGGCGACCGGGGCACGGTGAGCTTTTCGCAAGGCTACGCCTACCAGTTGAACAATCTGGCTACCTCCTTCCTCGGCACGGACGGTCTCATCACGGGCCGCACCAAGGGCATCAACAGTAGCATCAAGGATGTGGCTGATCAGCGCCAGCGCTTTGCCGACAAGCTCAATACCGTTGAGGCGCGCTACCGCGCCCAGTTCTCGCGCCTCGACGTAACGCTGAGCAGATTGACGGCCACACAAACTTATTTGACCCAGCAGTTGGCCTCCATCGCCGCCAACCGTTAAGCCCATACATCAGGAGAATTACATGTTTGGAACCCAACAACGCGGCGTCAACGCCTATGCCAAGGTCGGCCTGGAAACGGGCATCGTCTCGGCCTCGCCGCACAAGCTGATCGTAATGCTGTACGACGGCGCCCTGGTGGCCGTGCTCAGCGCGCAGATGCACATGAAATCGGGCAATATCCCGGAAAAAGGCAAGTCCATCTCGAAAGCCATCCAGATCATCGACAATGGCTTGCGCGCCAGCCTGGACAAGGAAGCGGGCGGCCAGATCGCCGAAGGCCTCGACTCCCTGTATGAATACATGGGCGCGCGCCTGCTGGCCGCCAACATCCGCAACGACCTCGGCATGCTGGAAGAAGTACAGCGCCTGCTGACCGACTTGCGTGAAACATGGAACGCCATCGGCGCCACGCCCGCCGCCATCCCCGGCGCCGATTTGAAACGTATGCCCAGCCTTGCGAGTGCCTGACCCATGATGACGAATCAAGAAGTCCTGACCACCTATGAAACCATGCAGTCCCTGACGGGCCGGATGGTGACCGCCGCCAGCAACGCCGACTGGGATGAGCTCGAAGCACTGGAGCAGCAAGTGGGCGCGCATGTGGAAGCGCTGAAGGCAAATGAAGCAAAAGTCGTGCTGGAAAGCGCTGGCCGCCAGCGCAAGGTCGCCCTGATCAAGCAGATCCTGGAAGATGACCGCAAGATCCGCGACCTGACCATGCCGTGGATGGCGCAATTGTCCAAGCTGATCAACAGCACGGGCACCGAAAGGCGCCTGGCCAACGCCTACGGCGCGTAAGCGCACACGGGGCAAGGTCACCTATCATGTTGCCGAAGATGGATGCGATCGGCATGACGCCCTTGACCCCGGTCAAGGCCACGCGGGCGGCCGATGCCGTCGCCGACCCGCGCCAGGCCGAGTTCCAGCGCTCGCTGCAGGGACTCATCGGCAAATCCATGCAGGGCCAGGTGCTGGCCCGCATGGGCGATGGCAGCTACCTGGTACGCGTGGCTGGCACGCCGGCCCGCATGCAGCTGCCCGCCGGCACCCAGCTGGGCACGGAAATCCCGCTGACCTTGATCGGCATCCATCCCCGCCCCTCCTTTCAAATCGGCAGTAATCGCGACCAGGCCGCCAGCGCCCTGCTGACGTATGCGGACGCGGAAGCCGAACCCGACGCTGCCGAAGCGCGCGGTCCCCAGACTGGCGCCGCCCACGCGGGCACGCGCGCCAGCAGCGCAGCCGCCACCCTGCTCAGCCGCGCACCGCTGACACCAGCCAATCTGCTGCCCGCCCTTGCAGGCGACACGCCAGCGCCCGAGCTGAGCACCACCGCGCGCGCCATCAGCACGGTGCTCGGCCAGGCCGAAAGCGTGCCCGGCGCGCCCCTGTCCCTGGTCGGCAAGACGCCGCTGATGACCACGCCGGGCTTTGATCCGGCACAAGTGGCACACAAACTGCGCGATGCGGTCGGCAGCAGCGGCCTGTTCTATGAATCGCATGTGGCCGAATGGGCCGAAGGCAAGCGGCCTCTGGCGTCGCTGCTGCTGGAGCCACAAATGCAGAAGGCGGCACAGGGCGAGATGCCCAGGACGGGTACCGACCTGGCCTCGGCGCAACTGATCAATTTGCAGCTGCATACGCACGAACAGGCGCGCGTGCAGTGGCAGGGCGAAGCCTGGCCCGGCCAGAAGATGCAGTGGGATGTCAGCCGCGATGCGCCGGAAGGACAGCAGCACGATGGGCGCGATGGCGACGAGGAAGCGACGGCCTGGCGCAGCAATGTGCGCTTCCAGTTTCCCCTGCTGGGCGACCTGGCCGCGCACGTGGTCTTGCAGGGCGGCCGCGTGGCCATCCAGCTGCAAGCGGGCAGCGAAGGCAGCGCCGACACCTTGCGCCAGCATGCGGCGCGGCTGGAAGCGTCGCTGGACGCGGCGGGCTGGCCCTTGTCGTCGTTGACGATCGCCGGCAAGTCCGAGGCGGCTGGAGAAGATGATGCTTGAAGACGCCAAGCGCAAGGTGCCGCAGACGGCCGTCGCGCTGGCCTACCAGAGCGGCACGCCCGCGCCCAAGGTGGTGGCCAAGGGCAGCGGCCTGATCGCGGACCAGATCATCAGCACGGCGCGCGAACACGGCGTTTTCGTGCATGAATCGAAGGAATTGGTGGCGCTGCTGATGGATGTCGACCTGGACCGCCAGATTCCGCCCGGCCTGTATCGGGCGATTGCGGAACTGCTGGCCTGGTTATATCATATTGAATCTGCGAATGGCGGGCCGATCCCGCCCCCGCCCGACACCAGCATCAACCTCACCGATACATAGACAGGCATCAATGCAAGCACATATTATGGATTCCGGCCTCGAAAACTGGCATGACTTTGAAGTGGAATCGCGGCGGGAAATCATCGCATTGCTGCGCAGCATCAGCGAAAAGAACCAGTTGATCCGCATCCTGATTCACGGTGAATCCGATGTATGCGTCACCTCCATCCTGGAAGTCGATGCCGACCACAATACCGTCATCCTCGACCGTTCCGTGAACGCCGACCAGAACCGGCGCATGGTGGCCGCCAAGGGCATCTCGTTTGAAACCTCGCTCGACAAGATCCGCATCCTGTTTGCCAGCGCCCTGGTCGAAGAGTGCAATTACGGCGGCACGCCCGCCTTGAAAATTGCCATTCCAGAAACACTGATCCGCTTGCAACGGCGCGAGTATTACCGCATGACGACGCCCGTGAGCAATCCCGTGCGCGTCTCGATTCCCCTGCCGCCCTCGCTGGGCGGCGCCGACACGCTGTTCCCGCTGGCCGACATCAGCTGCGGCGGCATCGCCATCCTGGACAATAAACTGATGCTGGGCGAGACCATCGGCAGGGACTATCCCGGTTGCCGCATCGACTTGCCCGACGTAGGCATCGTCACTGCGACTTTGCAAATTCGCAATTCGCTGGACATGACCTTGCTGAACAATAAGCTGAACCGCCGCCTGGGCTGCCAGTTCGTCGACCTGCCGCGCAACATGCTGGCGCACGTGCAGCGCTATATCACGCGTCTCGAACGCGAGCGTAATGCGCGCATGGCGGGGTTGGGCTGATCATAGTTAACCCAAAACGAAGACTGGGGTCGGACCTTAAGGTCCGACCCCGGCCCTTGCGCTTGGGGTTGTCATAACTTAAACCTGCATATTCATGATCTCGTGATACGCCGCCACTAATTTATTTCGCACCTGCACCGTCGCCTGGAATTCGATGCTCGACTTTTGCATCGACACCATCACGTCCGACAGGCTGACCTTTTCGTCGCCCATGGTGAAGCGCTGGCCCAGCGCCGACGAGGCCTTTTGTGCGCCACTCACGGAATCGAGCGCGCTCTTGAAGGCATCGGCAAAATTCACCTTCGCCGCCGGCATCTCGGTCTGGATCGCCGGTATTTTCGCCTCCGGCCGCGTGGCCGCCGACTTCAGTTGCGCGATCATCGCCTCGATCCTGCTGCTATCGATACCGCCTGTTTTCACTTTGCCTCCCGATTCTCGTCTATTCCTGCCTGTTGCTTCCGGAGAACAAAACTCCAGTCAGCAAGGCAACGACGGGTACAATAACTTCCGTCACATGTTGCCAAGGTTCCACAATACCAGCGCCAACGCCAGCCGCTCGGCCGAGCAGGCGGCAAAAGCGCCTTCTATTTGGACGATTGAAGCGCGTGACAGTGGCGGATAATTCTGCATATCGCCCCCTCCTCCCGAGGAAGCGGCCCCGACGCACCACCGAATACCCGTCAAACCACACGCCCTGGAAGGCAATCATGGCTGTAGCCGAAGAAATCGATGTGAACCGCATACCGCCTGAAGCGGCGCCTGCCCGCTCGCCCGTGGAGTCCGTGCAAGCCTTCGCCAAGACGCCGATGGGCAAGAATTTCCTGCGCGGCCTGGGCGTGGCGGCATTGATCGCCATCGGCGTGGCCCTGTACATGTGGAACCAGCCGCCCGAATACAAAGTCCTGTTCTCCAACTACACGGACCGCGACGGCGGCGCCATCACCGCTTCGCTGGACCAGCTGGGCATCAAGCACAAGTTTTCCGAAGGGGGCGGCGCCATACTCGTGCCATCCGAACAAGTCCACGATGCGCGCCTGAAACTGGCCGCGCAAGGCTTGCCGAAGGGCGGCAATGTGGGCTTCGAGCTGATGGAAAATCAGAAGCTGGGCGTGTCGCAATTCCTGGAACAGGTCAATTTCCAGCGCGCACTGGAAGGAGAACTGGCGAAATCGATCGAATCGGTGTCCGCCGTCGACACGGCGCGTGTCCACCTGGCTTTGCCAAAACCGTCCGTCTTCGTGCGCGAACAGCAAAAACCGACGGCTTCCGTGCTGCTGAACCTGCATCCGGGCCGCGGCCTCGACCAATTACAGGTCAGCGCCATCGTGCACCTGGTCGCGTCCAGCGTGCCGGAGTTGCTGCCGATCAATGTCACCGTGGTCGACCAGGCCGGCACCCTGCTGTCGAATCAGGAAAAGGACAAGGATCGCGCCAACGGCATCAAGAGCCTGGACCCGAACCAGTTAAAGTACGTGCAGCAATTGCAGCAAAGCGTGATCAAGCAAGTCGAATCGATCTTGCTGCCCATCGTCGGCGAAGGCAATGTGCGCGCCGAAGCGACGGCTGACGTGGATTTCTCGCAAAGCGAGCAGGCGGCAGAAACCTACAAGCCGAACTCGCCGCCGGAAGCGTCCACTATCCGCAGCCAGCAAACGAGCGAATCGACGGGCGCCGGCAATGCCAACCCGTCCGGCGTGCCGGGCGCGCTGTCGAACCAGCCGCCAGGCGTGGCGACGGCGCCGTTGACGGCCGAGGCGCCTGGCGCCCCGGGCGGCGCGCCGACAGCACCTACGCAAAAAGAATCGACGACGAATTATGAAGTTGATAAGACCGTGCGCTACGAGCAGAAATCCATGGGCGGCTTGCGCCGCCTGTCGGTGGCTGTCGTCGTCAACTACCGCCGCAGCTTCGACAAGGATGGCAAGGTCACGGTCAAGCCGATTTCCCCTGCCGAAATGGTCCAGATCAATAATCTGGTCAAGGAAGCGATGGGCTACAACAAGGAACGCGGCGACAGCTTCAGCGTGGCCAACTCGCCCTTCGATGGCATCGACCGGGCACCGGAAGGCAAGCTGGAGTGGTGGCGCGACCCGGCCAACTTGCCGCTGGCCAAGGAATTGGCGAAATTCCTCATCACGGCCCTGATTTTGCTGTATATCTTCATCAAGATCGTGCGCCCGATGCTGCGCCCCGTGATGCGCAAGATCGACGATTTCGGCGCGCCGCCGCCCGTCATCGAGCCGGAACTGGCCAAGGATGGCGAAGCAAACGAAGTCCTGCTCAGCGAAGCGGAGCTGGAAGAACTGGAAGAAGATACGGCCCGCGGTTATCGGGAAAACCTGGCGATGGCCCGGAAACTGGCGCAGGAAGACCCGCGCGTGGTGGCCAACGTCATCAAAGCATGGATAGGCAATAATGACTGAGACTACGGGATTGCAAAAAGCATCGATCCTGATGCTGGCACTGGGCGAGAGCGAAGCGGCCGAGGTCATGAAATTCCTCGGTCCGCGCGAAGTGCTGAAACTGGGCGCCGCCATGGCCACCATGAAGGGCATCGCGCACGAGCAGGTGGTCGAAGTGCTCGACGACTTCCGCGCGCAGACGGAACTCAATTCCACCGTCGGCCTCGATTCGGACGAATATATCCGCCAGGTACTGACCAAGGCGCTGGGCGACGACAAGGCTTCCGTGCTGCTGTCGCGCATCCTGGGCGGCAAGGATGCGTCCGGCATCGAATCGCTGAAATGGATGGATTCGCAATCCGTGTCCGAGCTGATCCGCAACGAACACCCGCAAATCATCGCCACCATCCTGGTCCACCTGGAACGCGACCAGGCTTGTGAAATCCTCGGCCATTTCACGGACCGCCTGCGCAACGACGTGGTCTTGCGCATCGCCACCCTGGACGGCGTGCAGCCGGCCGCCTTGCGCGAACTCAACGACGTGCTGACAAAGTTACTTTCTGGCAACGAGAACATCAAGAAATCGTCGCTGGGCGGCGTGCGCGCGGCGGCCGAGATCCTCAACTTCATGAGCGGCGAGCAAGAAGGCTCCGTCATGGACAATATCAAGAACTACGACAACGACATGGCGCAAAAGATCATGGACGAAATGTTCGTGTTCGACAACGTGATCGATATCGACGACCGCGGCATTCAATTGCTGCTGCGCGAAGTACAGTCGGAAATGCTGATCATCGCCCTGAAAGGCGCCTCGCAAGAACTGCGCGACAAGATCTTCAAGAACATGTCGCAGCGCGCCGGCGAGATGATGCGCGAAGACCTGGAATCGAAAGGCCCCGTGCGCCTGTCGGAAGTGGAGTCGCAGCAGAAACAGATCCTGCAAATCGTGCGCCGCCTGGCGGACGAAGGGCAGATAGTACTGGGTGGAAAAGGCGAGGATTCGTTTGTCTAATTTAATACCCAAAGAGCAGCAAACCGCCTACCAGCGCTGGGAAATGACCTCGTTTGGCGACGAGCGTCCCAGCGTGGTGGCGGCGCGCAAGCTGCTCGAACCGGACCCCGAACCAGAATTCGACCCGGAACTTGATCCGTACGGCGAGCTGCACGACGAAGAGCCGGCGCCGCCGCTCGAATACCCGACGCAGGAAGAACTCGACGCCATCCGCGAAGAAGCACGCGCCACGGCCTTCGATGAAGGCCGCGCCGCCGGCTATGCGGAGGGCCATGCGGCCGGGCATGCCGACGGCCATGCGCAATCGTATGCGGAAGGCAAGGCCGCCTCCAGCGTCGAGCTGGCGCATCTGCAAACCATCGCCGTCGACTTCGGCACGGCCGTGCAGCAGGCCGATGAACTGATCGCCAACGACGTGATGGAACTGGCCTTGCAACTGGCCAAGGGCATGCTGAAAACGGCCTTGCCCGTGCGCCCCGAACTGATGCTGCCGATGGTGCGCGAAGCGATCGAATACTTGCCCGTTCTACAACAACCAGCCTTGCTGATGCTCAACCCGGAAGACGCGCAAGTGGTGCGCGACGGCATCGGCGATGAGCTCGACAAGGGTGGCTGGCGCGTCATCGAAGACCCCAGCGTGGAACGCGGCGGTTGCAAGATCGACACGGCCAGCAACCAGATCGACGCGCAGACGTCCACCCGCTGGCAGCGCCTGACGCATGCGCTGGGCAAAGATGTGGACTGGCTGGCGCCGTGAGCGAGCCCGTCAAAGGCCCCACTGCCCATGCGGCGCGCTGGCGCGCCTACCTGAGCGACTGTTCGGCCGTAGTCGGCTTTGTCGAGCCGATGCAAATTTCAGGCCGGGTCACGCGCGTGGCCGGCCTGGTGATGGAAGCCGTGGGCTTGCGCCTGGCCGTCGGCGCCGCCTGCACCGTGCCGCTGCCGAATGGCGGCCGGGTCGAGGCGGAAGTGGTGGGCTTTGAAGGCGAGCGCCTGTTTTTGATGCCGCAAAGCGACGTCGAAGGCATCGTGCCCGGCACGCGCGTGTTTTCCGTCGAACCGGCCATTCCCCGCCCGGGCAGCGTGGCGCACCCGCGCCGCCGCCCCAGCGACCGTGCGCGCCACTTGCCCGTGGGACCGCAACTGCTGGGCCGCGTGCTCGACGGCGCAGGACGACCGCTCGACCAGCTCGGCCCGCTGCATACGACCGATAGCGCTCCCATCAATGTACGCCCCGCCAATCCCCTGGGCCGCGCCCCCATCGTCGATACGCTCGACGTGGGTGTGCGCTCGATCAATGCCATGCTGACGGTGGGCCGTGGCCAGCGCATGGGGCTGTTCGCCGGTTCCGGCGTGGGCAAGAGCGTGCTGCTGGGCATGATGGCCCGCTACACGGAAGCGGACGTGATCGTCGTCGGCCTGATCGGCGAACGCGGACGCGAAGTAAAAGAATTCATCGAGCAAATCCTCGGCGCCGAAGGCCTGGCCCGCTCCGTCGTCGTGGCCGCGCCGGCCGACACGCCACCCCTGATGCGTTTGCAGGGGGCCGCGTATGCGACGGCCATTGCCGAGTATTTCCGCGACCAGGGGCAAAATGTGCTGCTGATCATGGATTCGCTGACCCGCTACGCCATGGCGCAGCGCGAAATCGCCCTGGCCATCGGCGAGCCGCCCGCCACCAAGGGCTATCCACCGTCCGTCTTCGCCAAGCTGCCCGTGCTGGTGGAGCGGGCCGGCAATGGCGAGGAAGGCGGCGGCTCGATCACGGCTTTCTACACCGTGCTGACCGAGGGCGACGACCAGCAGGATCCGATCGCCGATTCGGCGCGCGCGATTCTCGATGGCCACATCGTGCTGAACCGCCGCCTGGCCGAAGCGGGACACTACCCGGCCATCGACATCGAGCAATCGATTTCGCGCGCCGCCCACTCGATCACCACGCACGAGCACCAGCAGCAGGCGCGCAAGCTGAAACAGCTGTATTCGCGCTATGAACGCAGCCGCGACCTGATCAGCGTGGGCGCCTACAGCGCCGGCACCGACCCCGTGCTGGACCAGGCCATCGCCCTGCATGAAAAGATTGAGGCGTTTTTACAACAGCAAATCACGGAGCGGGTCAGCATGGACGAGAGCTTGGGGCAACTTACCGCTCTATTCGAGTGATGAGGGCTTGCCTAGCGGGAATATAATCAGCCATGGCTTCCCCTTCCCAACTTGCAACCCTGATCGACCTTGCCCAGCGCGAAACAGATGACTGCGCCAAGCGCCTGGGCGCGGCCCTGAAAGCGCTCGACGATTGCCGCGAAAAGCTCAACATGCTGTCCGGCTACCGCGACGACTATGCCAAGCGCTTCGAGGCGAGCATGAGCAGCGGCATGACGCCCATGGCTTACCGCAACTTCCAGGCCTTCATGGTCAAGCTCGACAGCGCCATCCTGGGCCAGCAGCAAGTGGTCGAGCATGCGCAAGCGCGCAGCGACAATGAAAAGATGCGCTGGCAGTTGGCCGAACGCAAGCGCATGTCGTACACCACCCTGAATAACCGGGCGCAGGAACAGGCGCTGAAGCTGGAAAACAAGCGCGACCAGAAAGCAATGGACGAGCACGCGGCGCGACAAGCCTATTACAAACGCTAAGCAACACTGAGGCAGCATCATGCAAACCCAGCCAACCCCGATTTCCCAGATAGTCTCGCCGAACGCCACGCCCGGCGCCGCCAACCGCAGCCAGCCGTCCACCAGCGGCACGCAAGGCGACTTCCAGCGCACCCTGAACCGCCAGATCGAGCAACGCCAGGCCAGCCGCAATATGGCGCAGGCGCAAGCGCAAATACAAGCGCCTGCGCCCCGTCCCGCCAGCCCTGCCGCCACGCAGGCGCCAGCCAGCGAAGCGAAACCGGCGCAAGCGGGCACCGAACAGGCGGCCAGCAGAGAACAGGCGCCAGCGCAGTCCGCCGAGGCAGCCACCAGCGACAGCGCCCCGGCCGAGGCCAGCGTGCCTGCCGCCCCCGACGCGACAGTCACGCCGCCAGCCGATCCGGCCGCCGACATGCTGGCACTGGTGGGCAGCATCCAGCTGGCCATCCAGCCGCCAGCGGCCAAGGCCGTGCCGGAACTGCCGGCGCGCGCCAGCGTCAAGGCCGAAGGCAAGAACCTGGCAACGGGGCCCTTGCTGGCAGCCGGCCAGGACAGCAGCAAGGCCGCCGCCACCGCCATCGCGCAAGCCGACAGCGGCGACTTTGCCGACAGCCTGGGCCAGGCACAGGGCAAGACAGCCGCCACAGCAGGCGCCAGCGTGCCAACCGGCAAGGCCGACTCTGGCAAGCTGGCCATCGACGCGCAACTGGCAGCCACCGCCAAGGCGGGCGCCGCCGTAGCCGAACCAATTCTCAAGGAAACGCCTGCAGACCTGAGCCGTCTGGCGGCCCAGTTGCAGCCGGGCGCGCTGCAGCAGGCGGCGGCCGCTGTGGCCGTGCCGAGCGACAAGCTGGCGGGCCGGGTCGGCACACCGGCCTGGGACCAGCAACTGGGACAGAAAGTCGTGTGGATGGCAGCCGGCGGCGACCAGAGCGCCACCCTGACCCTGAATCCGCCCGACCTGGGACCGGTGCAAGTGGTACTGACGGTCACCAATGACCAGGCCGATGCCGCCTTCATGTCGGCCCAGCCAGAAGTGCGCCAGGCGCTGGAAGCGGCCATGCCGCGCCTGCGCGAGATGATGAGCGAAGCGGGCATTGCCTTTGGCAGCGCCACCGTCTCGGCCGGCACGCCGGAACAGCAAAACAATGGCGAACGTGCCACCCCGGGAGAGCGCCGTGGCAATGGCCAGGGTGGCGGCGTTTCCGGTGGCGAGATCGCCATCGCGCCGGCGGCAGGCGGACGCAGCCGGCCCAGCCTGAGTGCCGTGGATACCTTTGCCTGAAGATAATTCGTCGTCCTCGGGCCACAGGCGTGCCCCACAGCGTAACTTTTCGTATAAAAACAGCGAGTTGAGGGCGCTTCCACCCTCTTTTCACTGCATCCTTCTGCGCAGAATTTGCCGATAATGACATAATGGCGTCGTGAGCCACTTCCATGCACTCGAGTACCATTGAAAGCAAATCCAAAAATGAAAGCAGATCCGAAAGCAGATGCAGGCCTGGCTCCCGCCGGCGCCTCGAAAAAGAAGCTTCTGATCATCGTGCTGGCCTCGGTGCTGGTGGCTGGCGGCATCGGTGGCGGTGCCGCCTGGTACTTCCTGCATGGCAAGGCCGATAAAGAAGAAGCGGCGCCCAACAAGAAAAAACATGCCGCGTCCAAGGCAGGTCCGCCCGTCTTCGTACCCATCGATTCCTTCACCGTCAATTTGCAGCCGGAAAATGGCGAGCAATACCTGCAAATCGCGTTTACCTTGCAGGCCAGCAGCCCGGAAGAAATGGATAGCATCAAGCTGAACATGCCAAAGGTGCGCAGCCGCTTGCTGCTGCTGCTGTCCGGCAAGAAGGCATCCGAACTCAATACCGTGGAAGGCAAGCAGCAACTGGCGGCCGAAATCATCAATCAGGTGAACCAGCCGTTCGAGGACAAAGGGCCGGAGCAGGACGTGACGGACGTATTATTTACCGCATTCATCATTCAATAAGCAGCCATGGCCGATAATTTCCTCTCCCAGGAAGAAGTCGATGCCCTTCTGAAGGGCGTCAACGGAGACCAGGACGACGCGCAGGCGCCGGAAGATGTCACGGGAGTTCGTACCTACAACCTGGCAACCCAGGAGCGCATCGTGCGCGGCCGGATGCCAACGTTGGAAATTATCAACGAGCGTTTCGCCCGGCTGCTGCGCGTGGGCCTGTTCAACTTCCTGCGCCGCAGCGCCGAAGTGTCGGTCGGTTCCGTGCGCGTCTCGAAATACAGCGAGTTCATCCGTAATCTGGTGGTGCCAACCAATCTGAACCTGGTGCACATGAAGCCGCTGCGCGGCACGGCCCTGATGGTCTTCGATCCGGGCCTGGTGTTCCTGCTGGTCGACAATCTGTTCGGCGGCGACGGACGTTTTCATACGCGCGTCGAAGGACGCGACTTTACGCAGACGGAGCAGCGCATCATCCTGCGCATCCTCGACATCGTCTTTGAAGCCTACACCAAGTCGTGGGAACCGGTCTTCCCCGTCGAGTTCGAATATATCCGTTCAGAAATGAACACGCAGTTCGCCAACATCGCCACACCGAACGAGGTGGTAGTAGCGTCCACGTTTACGGTGGAATTGGGCTCCGTTTCCGGACAAATCCACTTCTGCATGCCATATTCGATGATCGAGCCGATCCGCGATTCGCTGACCTCGAGCCTGCAGGGCGAGGCGCTGGAAGTGGACAAGCGCTGGATCCGCCTGATGACGCAGCAAATCCAGATCGCCGAAGTGGAGCTGGTGGCCTCGCTGGGCACGGCGCGCGTGTCGTTCGACGAAATCCTGAACATGAAGGTGGGCGACATCATCCCGCTGAATATTCCCGAACTGATCGCCGCCACCGTCGATGGCGTGCCCGTGATGGATTGCACCTACGGCGTGTTGAACGGACAATATGCGCTGAAAGTCGAAAAGTTGCTGGCTAACGCAGACAACATGAACAATCATTAAGTAATGCACCCGGGCCGCGCTGCGGCCCGCATCTGTACAACAGGAGAAACACATGTCTGACAACCAAGACGACCAAAGCGCGGAAGACGATTGGGGCGCGGCCATTGCCGAGCAGGCCAAGGCGGAAGCGGAAGCGCTGCAAAACCAGGCCGCCAATACGGCCAGCGCGGCCAGCGCCGCCGTGTTCAAGGATTTTTCCAAGCAGGCATCGAAGTCGGAAACGCACAACGATATCGATTTCATCCTCGATATCCCCGTGCAGCTGACGGTCGAGCTGGGCCGCACCAAGATCGCCATCAAGAACCTGTTGCAACTGGCACAGGGTTCCGTGGTCGAGCTCGACGGTCTGGCCGGCGAACCGATGGACGTGCTGGTGAACGGCTGCCTGATCGCCCAGGGCGAAGTGGTGGTGGTGAATGACAAGTTCGGCATCCGCCTGACCGACATCATCACGCCTTCCGAACGCATCCGAAAATTGAATAAATGAAGCCTGGCCTGTTGATTTCCACCCTGCTGCCGCTCATGGCGGCGTGCAGCATTGCCCAAGCGGAACCGGCCGCCGCCGCGCCTGCGGCCAGCGCCGCCAACGCTTCCGTCGCGCTGGCAAGCGAGACAGCGCCAACCGCAGCGGTGCCTGCGTCCCCACCTGCCGCAGCGCCTGCCGCCGCCCTGCCCGCCATGCCGCCCGGCGCTCCCATGACGATGGCGCCGACAAGCTCGGCCGGCAGCTTGCTGCAAACCATCCTGGCGCTGATGTTCGTGCTGGCCCTCTTGATCGGCCTGGCCTGGTTCATGAAGCGCTATGGCCCCAAGGTGATGGGTGGCAACAACAAGATGCGCGTCGTCAGTTCGCTCAACTTGGGCGGACGCGAACGCATCGTCCTCGTCGAAGTGGCCGACCAGTGGATCGTCGTCGGCGCCTCGCCCGGCAGGATCAACGCGCTGGCAACCATGCCACGCCAGGAAGGCGAGTTGCCGCAACTGGCCACGGCGCAAAACGGCCCCGCGGCCGCCAATTTTTCCGAGTGGCTGAAACAGACCATCGAAAAACGCAATGGGAAATAAGCAGCAGATGGCGTGGTCCACCTTGAAGACTCCCCTGACCTGGTTGCTGGCGGCCGCCGCCCTGGCCTTGCCGCTGTGGGCCATGGCCCAGCCGGGCATCCCGGCCTTCAACAGTACGCCGGCGCCGGGCGGGGGGCAAAATTACTCGTTGCCGGTGCAGACGCTCATCCTGATGACGTCGCTCACCTTCCTGCCGGCGGCGCTCTTGATGATGACCTGCTTTACGCGCATCATCATCGTGCTGTCCCTGCTGCGCCAGGCCATCGGCACGCAATCGGCGCCACCGAACCAGGTGCTGGTGGGCCTCTCCCTGTTTTTGACCCTGTTCGTCATGGGCCCCGTATTCGACAAGATGTATACGGATGCCTACCAGCCCTATCAGGAAAACAAGATCACCATGCAGCAGGCGATGGACAAGGGCGTCGATCCCCTGAAAACCTTCATGCTCAAGCAGACGCGCCAGGCCGACCTGGCCCTGTTCGCCAAGATGTCGCGCTCGCCGGCCCTGCAAGGTCCGGAAGACGTGCCGCTGCGCATCCTCGTGCCCGCCTTCGTCACCAGCGAACTGAAGACGGCGTTCCAGATCGGCTTTGCCATCTTCATTCCGTTTTTGATCATCGACATGGTGGTCGCCAGCGTGCTGATGTCGATGGGTATGATGATGATGTCGCCGGCGACGATCTCGCTGCCGTTCAAGCTGATGCTGTTCGTCCTGGTCGATGGCTGGCAGTTGCTGCTGGGCTCCTTGTCTCAGAGTTTTTACTAGGGGAAATACGATGACACCCGAAAGCGTCATGACCCTGGGCCGCAATGCGATGGAAATCACCCTCATGGTGGCCGCGCCCATGCTGCTCGTCGCCCTCATCATCGGCTTGATCGTGAGTATCTTCCAGGCTGCCACGCAGATCAACGAGGCGACCCTGTCCTTCATCCCCAAGCTGGTCGGCATCTTTGTCGCCATCGTCGTGGCGGGCCCCTGGATGCTGTCCATCATGCTCGACTACATGCGCCAGGTATTTACCGGCATCCCGAACCTGGTGGGTTAGTGCCGCCGCCATTGCCATGCTGACCCTGTCCAGCATCGAACTCAATACCTGGATCGCAGCATTGCTGTGGCCGCTCAGCCGCATCCTCGGCCTGATCGCGGCCGCGCCCCTGTTCGGCAACGCGGCCGTACCGGCCACCGTCAAGGTGACCCTGGGCGCACTGCTGGCCATGATCATCGCCCCCACCGTGCCGGCCTTACCGGCCGTCAACCCGATGTCCCTGCCCGGCTTGCTGATCCTGACGCAGGAAATGCTGGTGGGCCTGGCCATGGGCTTTTCCATCCGCATCGTCTTTTCCGCCATCGAAATGGCCGGCGAGCTCAGCAGTCTCACCATGGGCCTGGGCTTCGCCTCGTTCTTCGACCCGCAAACCAAGGGCAGGTCTTCCGCCATCAGCCAGTTCCTCGTCATGCTGGCCACCTTGATGTTTTTGACAGTCAACGGCCACCTGGTCTTGCTGGCGGCACTGGCGGAAAGCTTTGTCAGCCTGCCCATTTCGTCGAGTCCCATCAGCGGCGGCGGCTTCCAGCAATTGGCCGCCTGGGGCGGGGAAATCTTCCGTTCCGGTCTGCAAATTTCGCTGCCCATTATCGCCGCCTTGCTGCTGACCAACGTGGCGCTGGGCATCTTGACGCGGGCCGCGCCGCAGCTGAACATTTTCGGTATCGGCTTCCCCGTCACCCTGGGCGTAGGCTTGCTGGTGATCGGCATGGTCCTGCCCTATCTGGCCACGCCCTTCCAGAACATGTTCCTGCGCGGCATAGAAACGGCGCGTTTGCTGCCGCGCGGCTTTGCCACGCGCGACCGGCCACCGCCGCCCGCGCCGCCGAACCCCTTGCGCCCCGCGCCGCCGGCCACGCCAGTGCCGTAAGACTAGCGTCGCTGGTCGCTGCTGAGCGCAAGACGCCAGCGCCGCAGGTCGACATGCAAACGCAACTGGTGATGCTTGACCAGGTAGCGCACACCGACGAGGGCCGCCGCCAGGCCGGACAGGGCGCCGATGCCCAGCGCCCAGCGCGGGCCGAAGGTGTCGGCCACCCAGCCCACGATGGGCGCGCCCAGCGGCGTGCCGCCCGCCGAGATGGCCAGGAGTATCGCCATCACGCGGCCCCGCATGGCGGGCGCCGTCGACAGTTGCACGCTGCTGTTGACGCTGGTGGTAAACGTTTGCGCGGCAATGCCGATGACCACCAGCATCATGCCGAACAGCCAGTAATTGGGCATCACGGCGGCCAGCGCGCAAGCCAGGCCGAACAGCGCAGCCGCGCCCAGCAGCAAAGCCAGGGTGGGCTGGCCGCGCCCCGCCGCCAGCAAGGCGCCGGCCACGGAACCGCAAGCCATCACGGAGCTGAGCACGCCATACTGGCCGGCGCCCGCATGGAAGGCCGTCACCGACATGGTCGAGAGGAAAATCGGGAAGTTCAGGCCAAAGGTGCCGATCAGGAACAGCATCAGCAGGATGGCCATCAGGTCGGGCCGCTGGCGCACGTAGCGGACACCCTCGCCCAGGCTGGCGCGCGTGGCCTTGATACGCGGCGCGCGGCGCAACAATTCCACGCGCAGCAGCAACAGCGAACCGATCACGGCGGCAAACGAGACGGCGTTGATGATGAAAACCCAGCCGCTGCCGACGCTGCTGATCAGCAACCCTGCTACTGCGGGACCCAGCATGCGCGCCGCATTGAACGAGGTGGAATTGAGCGCCACGGCGTTCGTCAAATCTTCCTCGCCGACAATTTCGGCAACAAAAGTCTGGCGCACGGGCGAATCGAAGGCCGTCACGCAACCCAGCAGGAAAGCAAACACATACACATGCCACAGTGCTACCTGTCCACTGATGCACAACAAGCCCAGGCCCAGCGCCAGCAAACCCATGGCCGCCTGCGTACACAGCAGCAGCTTGCGCCGGTCGAGCAGATCGGCCGCCATGCCCGTCAGGGGCAGCAACAGCAGCTGCGGACCGAATTGCAAGGCCATGACGATGCCGACGGCGCTGGCATTGTGCTGCGTCAATTCGCTCAGCACCAGCCAATCCTGCGCCGTGCGCTGCATCCAGGTGCCGATATTCGACACGAGGGCGCCGCCGGCCCAGATACGGTAATTGGGAATGCGTAGCGAACGGAATGTGTTGTTCATCTGGGCGTGCGGGCTCCTTGCCGGGGTCGTGGTGAAAAATTCAGCGGATCACTCCGCCAAGCGTTTGAGTAATGCCACCGCATGGTTCAGTTCGGCGACTTCGGCCGGCGTAAGCCGGGTTTCAATGGTGCGCGCCAGCCAGTCTTCGCGCGCGGCGCGGCTGGCCGCAATCCAGGCGCGGCAGCTGTCCGTCAGGCTCAATATCGTTTGCCGGCCATCCAGCGGATCGGGCGAACCCGTCACCATCTGCGCCTCCGTCAAGGCTTGCACGGTGGCGGCCATCGACTGGGGCCGCATGCCTTCGGCGCGCGCCAGGCTGCTGGCCGTGGCCGGGCCGTCGCGCTCAAGACGGCTGAGCACGGATGCCTGCGACATGCTGACATCGCCCAGGTGCGCCTCTTCGCGCAGGCGGCGGCGCAACTTGCCGACCAGGATGCGCAATTCGCCGGCCAGTTGCAGGACTTGTTCGTGCTCTTCTTGTGGTGTGTGCATTGGGAGTGAAAGTGGATCAACGGAGTCCACTATAACATATAGTCAGGAAAACTGTACAGTTTGCCTGATTATATTGTCAAGGCGGCCATTTGGCGGAATCGAGTAGGGGGCTGAGTTACCTCAGCCGCCCTCTCACACCACCGTACGTGCGGTTCCGCATACGGCGGTTCATTTCACAAGCTGGAAGCGCTGCTGGGTGTCCAGCAGCGAAAC
>NZ_JBNYXT010000022.1:0-82888 GCF_051380795.1 Janthinobacterium leeuwenhoeki | reverse complement strand
GACCAGTTTTACCGCTTCTTCCCGAAGCTCCGGTGTGTAGGTTTTTGAGCGTTTCATAAGTTCTCCAGTTGGTGAAGTTTACCAAACTAGAGTGTCCGAAAAAGTCAGGGTACCTCATCGCCAACATCCAAGAATATAATCATGTGCGCAACCCAAGTTGGCGCAACTCAAATTTCAAGGCGGCCTGCTGGCCTGACATCAAAACATTCTCTCCTTCGCGCCAATCGCCACAATACACATCGTCAGCATTTACACCAGCGGCGTGTAGCTCATGAACCAGGTCAAGCAAATCGGAGCGCTCGATCCAACGCCCATCTTCCATCTTGGCGGCGAAACCGGCATCAGTCAGGCGAACATATGTTTTCATTATTTTTCCTTTGATCATTGGTACGGGGCAACGATTTCCCATCGCCTTGGTCGCGTCGGTATCAGTGCCGACAGCTAGGTATTAGCGACTTTTCACGGTAAATTCTCGTTGATAAAACCGGTCAATGCCTTCAAAGTTTCCTGACGGACGAAGCCCAAAATATGTACGCATAAACACTCAGAAGTCGAGTGCGCGTCGTGATTGAGCCGAGTTGCCATCCTCATTTAATTGAGCCTTTACCCCGTCCAACCATCCCATGATAATCCCAGAATCGCAACAACATACGGCAATGAAACGTTCGTTCATCAACCTGTTGCAGCTGTTGCAAATAGCAATACAATTTACCCTAGTCCTCTAAAACCTTTGCAGATACCACGAGCACTAGATCGGTCTGAGTCTTGCTGTCCGATCCAGCGGACCATGATGCAGGCAGGAAACTCAACCCAGATTTCGATTCCGACGCCTGGGTATCCTGCAATCCGCCCAACAGCATTACGTCACCGTCTTTGAGACCTACGGTGGTGGTCAACTGGCGCAGGATGAGTGTCGGCGACCCGACAAGCCCGCTACTATTTGCTTTAAAGCTACTGATCTGCGCGTCCACGTCCAGGCTAATTTCTCCGCTCCCCAATACGCGAGGCAAGGCATCAATGATGACCCCTGACGGCGTATACACGATGTTTTGAACCCGATTGCCTGCATTGTCGTTACCACTACTGGAAACAGTGGCCGTCTTGTCACCCACCGTCAATTTAAGCTTGGTCCTGTCATAGCCAACAAGACGGCTGTTCGTAACCTGTTTGAAACGTGTATCGCTATTCAGCGCATCGATCACCAGCTCAAAGCGTGTGTTCTTCAGACTGATGACCGAACCCGAATTAGTTGTACCGAGCGAGGCTCCCAGCTTGGCCCCCAGAAAGGAAGCCGCCAATGAAATGCCACGGCCAGAGCCGCTGCTGTTAGTGACTTCAATCCACGATGCCGAGACATCGACCATCTTGGCGTGCGTGTCGAGACTACGGCACAACAAAAGCATCTTGGAAACAGCGGCTTTAGAGCCAGTAAGCACTACCAATTCGCCAGCGACGGTGGCCGCCTTAGCACCGAAACCAGCGGCGACAACTGCGCTCACAAATTCGCTGGTCCGGTGAATGGGAGCAAAGAGTTCCGATTCTTCGTCTTCTTTCCGCGTTTGAAAACCTGCGGCATCTTGCATCACGTGACCATCGATGCCCATCGGCGCGATTTGCGGGCTACTGAGGCTCATTGCCTGACTAGCCGAGTGCGCAGGTAGCTGCTGGCTTGCAATGACATCCTGAGGGCCGCTCTCACGATTCAGCGACAAGTAGTAGATACCGCCCTTGAGCGTTGTCGCAATTCCTTCGCGAAGCAGCAGGTCTTCAACGAAGCGTGGCAGCTCGGCGAGGTCGATGTTCTTTACTTTGATCGTAATTCTTTTGTCGATTCCGATAACGTCGGGTGATACCACGAAGTCCCGATGCATGATCGCCTTAAACATAGCTTCGCCGAACGCCATCAGCGGCGTGGCATCGAAGCTCAATGAAACCGGAGCCGAAGCAGGTGCGGCAAACGCCAAGACCGGGGCGAGGATCAGGGCAGACAGGAAGCGTCTCATTGCGCACCTCCTCTGACCCACAGACCTGTCTCGATTTCGGCTTCCCAACCGCTGGCACCAGACTTGAAGCGCAGCGGCGATACAACACGGCCATCGGAAAGAACCACGCTCACCGAACCGGAATTAGTGAGAAACCCCTTGCCGGTAACGGTCTCGGAAAATTTGACAGGCTTGGCAGCATCGGCCACGGTGGCAGAGGGGGTGAAAAACATCGATCCAAGTACATGGGAGCCTACGCCCCCGAGTACGAGGCCAAGTATTAGAGCGATTGCGAGAAACTTTTTCATGTGCTTGTGCGGTGGTTTGGGAGGAATCGGGCGGACTGCGAGAAGTTCGTAGTCCTGGGGAATACGTACAGGGCCAACGAAGCCAGGACGGATGCCGGTACGTGACTGCAAGTGCCAGCTAGGCAGCAAGCAATGGATAGCATGCGGGTAGCTGTCCGAGAACACTTGTGTGGTGTTATAGGCCCGATTCAGGTCATCACCCCGGAAGTGCCATCGGTCGGCTACGACGCCATCCGGAGAGCAACCGAGGCGCATCACGCCGATATGCATGCGGGGCAGTGAACCGTCGCTGAAGCCAGCCGTGATCAGCTTGAAGGCGGCCGAAACAAACGGCACTTTCATCCGGTCGAGGCGGCTCATACGCACCACGTACTCGAACAGGCTGTCGCGCAACTGCTTGTCAATCTGGCTGATGTTCTGGCAGATGAAGTACACATCCCATCCGTACTTACGTGCATGGATCGCCCATTCCAGCAGCTCCTTACGTCCGCCAGCTTGGAAGTCCCGGGTATTCAACCAGGACGCGCATTCGTCGAGGAACAGCGCCCCGTTGTGAGACTCATCGAAACCGGGGAGAAGCTGCGGCGCGGGCGGCGTGTACTCGAACCCCTTGGCGGTGTATTTGAGCACAGGCTCGAAGTCGATGAAACGGTTGCCTGAGCCGATGGCGTACAAGTCCGCCGACGTGGGTTTGTCCGGAACGCGAATAACGGTCTGCCTCGACTGCCCCGGCATCATATGTTCCAGGAACACGTCACAATTTGTCGCAACGCGTTTGCCAGCGCGCAAGTAGTCGCGCAACAACTTCATCGCGCCCTTGCCCTTGCCGCTTCCGAGCTTGCCGGTGATAGCGTAAACGGCCATGTCAGATCAGCTTGTCGAGGATGGTCTTCTTGTACGTGTATAGGGCACATGCTGCCCACACGCTGCAATACACGCTGGCGAGCGTGTACGTGACCGGGTTGAATGCAAGCGACAAGCCCACAGCGAAGTTAGGGTGAGACTGGCTAATGCCTTGAATGACGGGACCGCAAACAACGTTTGCGCAGACCTGGCCAGCGGCCCATAATGCTGCAACCATTGCCGTTAGCGTGGTGACGGCCCAAACGCGCATCCCGACTTTGGCGGTATTCTCGAAGCCGAGATAACCAATAAGAGTTGCCCACATGATGATGCTCCTAGTTGACGGCCAGTGCGGCCCGAATTTGCTGGACACAGCCCAGCAGACAGAAGAAAGCCAGGACGCCATTAATGAACGTCTGAAAAGTGGCAAGTGGGGAGCAAATGTCCATCATCACCGCACCACTACCATTGGGGCCATCGATCATGGGATTGACGCAGGCCGCAGTCGGAATTTTTGGTACAAACGACCAAGTGAAACGGTTCGATGCGACATTAACCTGCGACTGAGAATAAGTATTCCAAGAGCCGATATTATCCGTGTTCGATTTCGTGTAATCGGTTGTGGCTTGATCGGCAGGTGCGGTGACTTGGCAACGAGGCTGCGAAGAGCCGCCACATGCCGAGCTAGTGGTCTGCGCATTGGCCGAAGCTGTCATTGCAAGGCCTATGACGGATAAACCCAGCATTAGGAAATGGAATCGCCTCATGATCAGTCTCGAATGGCAGATTGAATTTGGTTAACACAGCCGTAAACACACAGCACACCAAGCACAGCGTTGATAAAGAACGAGAGCCGCTCGAACCAGACGCAAATATCCATGCTGACGGTAACGTTACCTATGGGGCTCTTGAGCGATGGATTCTTACAGACAGCCGTGGGAATTGATGGAATGAAAGACCAGTTGAACTGACTTGTGCTAATAGCGTCGAGCTTGCCCTTCATGCCCGTGTCCGCAGTACGGTTGGCGGCGTTGGTGTCACTGGACTTAATATTAGTGGCATCGTCACGCGCGAACTCAACGCTGCACGCGCTTTGACCTGGACCGCCACAACCCAAGCCGTTGTCAGGTTTCTCGGGAGGCGTAATGTTGACGTGAACGATGACATAGCCCCCGGTCCCAGGGTCGTATACTCCAGTGTCTAGGCCAGTCTTACTACCGTCCTGCTTTGTAATCCCAATATCGAAACCATTACCAACGTTTGCTCCGACCTCAACCGACTTGGAACCGTCAGCAGATGAGAGCGTCAGCTTGGACGTATCGTCAATGCCATCACAGGCTGGATTAGCCCGATCAGTCATAAATAGCTTTGTAGCCGGATCAAATAACACTTCACAAGTGGTATCAATCGGCTTTTTTACCTTGCTAATGTCGGTCAAACTGCACTGATAATTACCACTACGATCCTGACCACTATCAACATAGCCAGGATCACACGCCAAAGTCACATCGGTCGACCGATCGAACAAGTAGGCGACACTGACATAACGATGGACATTACCGGTGCAGCACTCGATCACAGCCCGGCTGATAGACTTGCCACCGTTAAACTGCTGAAGATAATCCTCTGTTGCACGTATCGGACCGACACAATCCGGATAATCCTGATCCTTCTTAGTCACACACGTGGTTTGCAATGCAATGAACGGAATGGCTAGCGGCGATGCCGGTAATTTTTGGGGAACGACCAAAATCCCCGTCACAAGACCGCCAGCGGAATATGAGCCGTTGTATTGAGCACGCTGCACTTCAGCATCCGTACCTGCGACACCGATATTCGCCTGCTTAAGCACTCCGATATCAGAAGGTCCAACTGGAACACCAGGAACTTCCTGGGCACTAGCTGGAGGCCCTTTGCCAGAAGCAGCGATGACGGGCTTAGGAGTCACATCGCGCTTGGCACTACCGGCGGCAGGATCATTGAACTTTTTCGGGTCAGGATTCTGCCGCTTGGTATCAGGTTTGAGACTTACCGTAATCGCCGGTTTCGGCTGCTGGGTTGAAGCAATAGGCGTCTTGCTTGTGCAAGGTGCGCTCAAGGCGAACTTATTGCAGTCCCACCAAAGAATCGCACTGATGATGCCGGTCTGGCCCGCAATCAAGTCACCGATCAGGATAGAACCGCCAGTCAGCTCAAGCAGCCAAGCCGCGATGATGGGGACGATAGCCTGCGAGCGCATAGGAACGGCCACAAGCGCGGCGGAAACAAGAGTGACAGCGATGATTTTCTTGATAGGTGTCATGGTGTGAGGCGCATAAAAAACGGCCAGAATCGCTAAACGCTGGCCGAAGGTAGAATCCCAGAATAGGATTAGCCAGCTTTACCGAAAGCCTTCTTCATCATCTTGATACCCCAGAAGCCACCAGCGACCGTCACGGCGACAGCAAAAGCGGCGGTGATATACGTCTGCCCAACCGCGGACAACGCAGTAATGGCCTCGACGCCTGGGTCGCCAGCTGCGAAGGCTGCACCGGTAGCGACCATTGTGGAAGCGGCGACCAGCGCGTGTTTAGTGATTACTTTCATGTGTGGCTCTCTAAAAATGCCGTTAATAAAACCCCGGTTTGGCGATGCCGGTGAGTACTACAAAAAATCTACTGTGGTGAAGCAATGGTTCAATCAAGAGCCTCAATAGCTTGACGTGCAATACGTCGAATCGCACCACCCGCGTACCCCAAGCCGAACGCGGTAAGGCAGTAACTTACAACTTGGTAAATGGTCATTTGTGGTCCACGATCCGATGAATGACGTACTTGACAAGATAGACGGCGGCGACAAATAGTCCTGTCAGGAATAGGATCGACCCGAGCGACTTGAACAGGCCGGTCATCGTTGGCCTCCCGCAATCCAACCGAGAGCGAACAAGACAACAACTCCAATTGAAATCACAACTTCAGATGAAACAGCATCCATGTCGTCCTCGCCTAGCAACCATTATTCTTCGATGAGATCGAGCGTATGCTCAACCGGCACTACCTTCACAACCTCACCGGTTTGCTTATCCTTCGTTTCATACGGCTTGCGCTGGAAACCGCCCAACACACAGGGGGCTGAGATTTCCTCGCCCTTATCGCCCAGACGAGCTTTGCTACGAATCTCAACCATCTGCGGCCGCGAATAGACATCGGCCGCAGGGGTGATCACCTGTGTGTAGCGTTTTCCTTCATAGGTTTTTGAACCCTCGATACGACCGCTCACCATCACCTGCATTGCCTTGATGGCCTGATAGTTCTTCTTGTCGTCCACCTTCATCATTACGTTCGCTTCCGCCATTTTTATTCCCCTAAACTTTCTGCATAATTTCCGGCTTGCGTGGTACTTCTCACGATTGCGCGCCGGTACAAAACACAATCGCTTGCTAAACCTTTGAAGCTATTTTTAATGCACTGATGGCGTGCGCAAGCTTGTGACGGGTACCTCATGGCGGTCCCTATATTTTTCGCGTAGGTATTCCAAATGCACGCTCGGGGCACCTGGGGCACGTTTCCGATGCCGCAGGTAGACTGCGATGTGGTCCACCTCTGCACATCGAACGTGATTACGATCAGAAATTCGTCCAGCATCGAAGGGCGAAGAGACAATTTTATTTTCTGGCTGATCCGCTGACTTCGCTTCTGCTGACTGCGTATACTTATTTACACTAGTCCAAGTAGAGGCAGAAGCGGCCGCGATTCGAGTCCAGGGCGGAGATGGGCACGCCCCGACGCTATGACCGGCAAAGGAAGACCCGGCGCTCTCGCCGGGCCCCGTGATCGTCCATTGGTAACGCACGGACTCATAAACGACTTGTGGCTGGCGCGCCAGGTACACGCCTACAGGCTTTTCCACTTCCTCAGTCTCATACCGGCCAGCGACCATCACCTCTCTCGAAGCCAGCCGTATCTCTGTGTCGCGGCCACATTGAGGTCCACCCATAGCCCAAATGAATCGCGCGAAATCCGCCCGCTGTACAACTGCCGGATCATCCGATTCAACCTTTTGTGTCGCTTGGTACGCGTCACGAATTAGGTCATCCGCGTGCAGCAAAGCACCTTCATCTAAACGGCTTAGCTCGCGCCATACCGAGATTTGCGGCCCGCCAATTGGTTGGAACTGACGAATATCCCAAACTTGCGCCCAATACGTCACACGCTGGGACGCCGTCAATTCAACATCACCGAATCTGTCCACAGTAATGACGTAAGTCTCCCCACTTTCGAAAGTCTTATGATCACCTACGCCCGTCCCATCGATATTCTTGCTTACGTACTTGGCGATGTAACCCGCTGCGGTCCCCTTCCCTGCCTCGATCTTGACCAATTTGACTCGGTTTTTCTGGGCACCATCCTCGTCTCCATCCACTTGCAGCGCGTACTTACGGATTACACGCTCCATGATCTCAACCTCGTGCGGAGCTAAGAAAAGCAGCATGTGCCAGTGCGGACAGCCGTCTGTATGAGGCTCTGCAATACGGAAACCATAGGGCCTAATGCCACGACGATGGAGTGCTGAACGAATCAAGGCCCACACGCCAACTAGATACTTTTGCGCGTCGGATGGCGTAAAGTCTTTGTAACCATCGTTCGTACCACCTACGCTATGGAATTTACTGGGACAAGTAATCGTCCAGAACATACCGACATGACCCAGCACGCTCGCCACCTCTTCAAATCCTCGAATACGTAGCATCAATTCACCACGACGAATCGCCTTATTCGCAGTCCCCAACGTAGCCAGCTTGGCTAAGCTGTACACATCACCGTACTCATTAGTAGCGATACATAATTCCAACAATTTTTGGTTCTCATTGTTTTGCGCCGCCTGCGCTATCGCTATTTCACGGCTGATGTAAGGATCAGCACGCAAGTGTGTCAGGCCAAGCTGTATCGACGTGTGTTCAAACCGGCGCACAAGTTCCTTGCGCAACCTCCGTCGCCACCACCCCTTATCAACAGCACGCGCGATATACCCGCCCAGGGTTCTGGCCACGGGTTCTGAAACGCCTCGGCGCGCGCACACGTCGGCAATACCTGCCTGAATAGCGTCAGCGGTCTGGACGCGATCACAAACTAAATAGCACTCCCGTGCCGCTTGTTCCGCAGCCACCGAAATAGCGATAGGCCCTGTCATAACACCGTATTGATCTACCAGCGGTAGACGAAAATCGTCAGCCAATAAGGCATCAATTACGCGCTGTCGGCGCATGTTCAATCCACCAAACAAACGATGCACGGCATTTGCCATACGTAACGGTATCCCCATGTTCTGCATCAGTGCACCTTGCTGGCAGGATTGTTCATAGGCGTGTCACACATGCATTTCTGTATCACGATCAGTTCACACAACAACCTTTGAAGTGCATTCCAAACGATATCTCGCTCTCGCGTATCAAAAGACATAAGGCTGCTAGTGGCGCGCTCCACAGGAAAATTTGCAGCCATAACGGCGACAGTACGGGCTGAGATTGACGCGCGCATCCAAAAAATTCCACGGACAGCTTCTGCATCAACGGCACGAATAGCCGGGTTGAAACCAGTCATTTGCATGGACCTCTTCATGCCGCAAGTTCCCTTGAAATCAAAGTACTCTGACAAACAGGTCCGCCCATGGCGGACACACGGCAAAATTCGCCCGCACCCGCTACCGCGTGCACGTTCGAGCTTTGCCGTGTAGCTGTACTAGGAGCGTTAACAACCATGAAAATAGGCGGGGCTGAACTGCGACGAGACTCAACAATTTGTCCTATATTTTCCCGAATCGGACAGCCAAACTCAGTTCCAGGCGCAGGTGCAGCGAGAGCGGCTTCAGCAGCGACAAGGTCCGCAGTTTGGACACGTGCGCCATGAGGATAAATAACCTCAACACGCAAAACACTTTCCAAAATCTTCGCAATACGTACTGCATCAGGACAAATATCCTTAACGTGCAAAACACTTTCGCAAAGCTTCGAAAGGGATTCCTTTTTCATCTGCTGAGCGGTCAATACGCAAAGCAAGAAATCGTCGAAAGCAGCTTGCGAAAGCATGGTTGCACCACTGAAAATCCGATATGTAAATACTGGACGCGCGCAAGGAAAGTGACGGCCGCTAGATGTTATTTTTACAATGGAAATTTGATTCATGAACGACGATTCCCGGCTATCCACGCATCAAGTTCGCTCTGGACAAAACCCAGCTTGCGCTTACCCAAACAAACTGGACGTGGAAAATTTGAATCGTCGTCACGCAGCCAACGCCACAACGTCACTCGACTTATGCCGAGAATCTCTAGAACATCTGAATATGAACGTATGCGCATGCCACCCTCCGAAAGGTACTGAATCCGAACGGGATGGTGGCAGCGATAAAGAAATAAAACACGGACAAAAAAAGACCTCCGAAGAGGCGATTAAAAATCCGTATAGAATGTATTTGTCAAAATTTCATCTACGATAGGTAGGAAGATGAACTGGTGCTCTATGGCTACTTCGGCTACTGGCCATGAGGTTCGATTCGAGCACCCCGAGTATCGGCATTGGTCGATAGAATTTTCCCAAGAAGTCAACCAAACTGCTAAATATTTTGAAAATAGATGCTGATTTAGAACAATAATGCAGTTTTTTGAAGGGTATTATTAAATGAATGAAATACCAGTATGGCTCAACGCTACGGTGTCTATTGGAGGACTCCTCGGCACGCTCGTTACTGCAATCGCTACCTTTTTTCTTTGGAGGGTTACGCAAGTGCTAGCACGTGAGACAACACGTATGGTGGAAGCAAGTTCTCAGCCTCATGTAGTCGCGACTCTCGACCCTAATCGTTGGTCGATGAGGCATTTTGACTTAAATGTGAACAACACCGGCAACGGCACCGCCTATGACATTTCCATCGATTTTGATCCCCCCTTGGAAAATGGTGAAGCAAGAGCAGCAAAGGAAATCCCTCTTAAGCGAATAAGTGTTCTTAAACCAGGCCAAAGCATGAGTAGCTATCTCTCTGCGTTCGGTCCATTGGAGGGGAAGAGGTATACAGTCAGTATTAGCTGGCGCAGAAACGCAAAGAGTTCCGTCCGCGAAGAGAACATTTACACACTCTCTATGGAAGATATAGAGGGTATATCGAAACTAGGAAACGACCCGTTGGTCCAGATCGCCGAATACATAAAAAAAATGCAAGAAGATATAAAACAGGTTAGCCGAGGAAGCGCTCGCATCCAGGTAGATGCGTTTCTTACGAGTGATAGACTCCATGAAAAAAGAGTGTCGGCACGTGCTTCTCGCGCTCGACGTCAAAGACATCGTCAAGCGGTCGCGGAAGCGCCAAGCAAAGTAGCGTCACAGGACGAAACTTAAAACAAAGTAAAAAATGTGAACAACTGCGAATGGGAAGCCGGAAGTAGGCTGCTTTCGCTGCTGAGTCAATGTTCACTTTTTTTGGGGCGGATGGAAACTGGCACTCGCCTCACGCCAGCTATCAAGTCAAGTAGCTAGCGCATGTGAAAAATTAAATCAAGTTTTAGTACCTGGACCGAAACGAGGCATCGCCAATCATCGCCATATCACTATCAAGCACCATGTTCAGAAAATCGACACGATAGAAGTCACAAAATTCGTCGTCATAGATCATTCGTCCGTGATCTGCACATACCGGGTCGGTCGCGTAAGAGAATCCCTTTCGCACTACGTTTAGCGCCGAAAGTGCTTTCGAACTTGAAACAGGTTTAGGCAGGCCAGCAATTTGAAATACGGTTGCCAGGCACCTAACAGGATCCGACAATACAACCCCCGTATTTCGAATACTGCCCGAGTTTGAAACTCGAATGAGCGACCAACTATGTTGATGACATAAAACAACAAATTCCTGCGCTACCTGCTGCTCAAGAGTTCCGCTTGGACGCCCTCGCTTATTTTTCCCGGCAAGTGATGCTGCGGCAACTTCGACCGAGTGGATGTCCTCATCAAAGTGCCAACCCGTTCGCGGCTCATATCCAACTCTATGCAGGTCCTCTAACCGTGATAGCTCCTCTTTGTCTGCACCATCGGCATGATGGAACAAATCAACTTGAGCTTTCCCCAATCGTTTTCTCGATCGGGAATCCAGCCGACCCAGCGCCATTTTCAACACCTGAGCCGCTAAGACAATTTTCGAAAACTGGGCTTGAAATTCCTCCTCCTCTTCACGACGCATAAGCCACGTACGGTAAGCATTTGCAAGCGTCAGGAGCTGGGCTTTGAAATCATCGAGTCGAACAATTTTGCTCTCACCCAAATGCTCACGCCTCACTTGAATTTCGTCAATCAATGCCAGTAGTTCACTTTTTTGACAACGCTCCTCCTTGGTTGTAGGAAAAATCCCCTCAAACTCCAAAGAAATCCCTGGCTCAATCATGATTTTTCCATGTATCGAGAAAATTAGCCCAGTCTTGCATCATCACTCGCCGCTCCTCAAAATAAATTGCGTGGTTGTAAGTTCGACGGACACTATTGGGTTCTGCATGTGCAAGCTGCGTCTCGATCACATCATGACGATAGCCCATTTCATTTAGCAATGTAGAGCCTGTTGTCCGCGTACCATGAGGACTATATTTAGTAGCCCAACCTAATTTTTTCAGTGCCTGGCGCAATGCTGCATCGGCCATGGAACGCGTCCGATCATCCCGGTTTGGAAACACAAATTTAGTATGTCCGGTGATAGGCCTCATGGCGTCTAATAAAGTGACAGCTTGTGATGGTAATGGAATGACATGTTCGCGACGGGCCTTCATTCGCCTCGCGGGAATCTTCCAGATGGCCTTTTCGGTATCGAATTCCGACCATTCCGCTTGAACAGACTCGTTAGGACGCGTCAGTGTCAACCACATCAATCGGAATGCACTGATGGTCTGAAAGTTACCCCCATGACCATCAAAATCAACAAGCAGCTTGCTGACTTCCTCAATGGATAGTGCCCGCTTATGCTGAGTTTTGTTGGGCGGCAAAGCGTTCCGTACAGGCCATACGGGGTCCGTATCAGCTCGCAGTGTGGCCACTGCAAGCTCAAATATCGACGACATCGTACGCTTAGCTTCGGCAGCGACAGTCGGAGCACCGCGCTTAACAGTCTTGTTGAGAATTTCTAGCACGTGAGCGGATGTAATTTTACGAACTGGCAGCTTACCGATTGATGGGAAAACTACCCGCTGAAGCATATTTAGCCGCCTTGACTTAGTAACATCTTCCCAGTCTCTCAGGCCTAGCCACTCCTTTGCAACCGATTCAAAAGTATTCGCAGAATCCGCCTCCCGCTTAACCTTTTCAAGCTGCCGGTTTTGAACAGGGCTGATACCTTGCTTAACCAGCTTACGTGCATCCTCACACTTTTCGCGCGCGTCTGCGAGACCTACGCTAGGGTAGTCCCCCAAGGCGAAGAGCGATTCCTTTTTGTTTAGCTTAAAACGAAAGCGCCAGGCCTTAACACCGGATGGCTTAACCTCAAGGTAGAGACCCTTGAAGTCATTTAGGCGATAGAGCTTTTCCTGCGCTTTAGCGCTGCGGCAACGAGCATCGGTCAACATCTTTGGTCCGGGTAAATGAGGATAATCACATTGTACCCACCTCAGATGACGCAGCCAAGCACTTATACCCACCTACATACCCATGATTTTCTTGAATACTCACGAAATATGGTGAAACACTTAGAAACGAAAAAGCCGCGAATTTCGCGGCTCTCATAGGAGAATATGGTGATGTTCTCGACATTTTGAAGCAATATTAAATGTCGTGAAACAACACTAGCAACTTAGACGTTAAACAGGAAGTTCAGCACGTCGCCATCCTTGACGACGTATTCCTTGCCTTCGGCGCGCATCTTGCCCGCTTCCTTGGCGCCCGCTTCGCCCTTGTAGGCGATGAAGTCGTCATAGGCGATGGTTTGCGCGCGGATGAAGCCGCGTTCGAAGTCGGTGTGGATCACGCCGGCCGCTTGCGGTGCCGTGGCGCCCACAGGAACGGTCCAGGCGCGCACTTCCTTCACGCCTGCCGTGAAGTAGGTTTGCAGGCCCAGCAGCTTGTAGGCGCCGCGGATCAGGCGGTCCAGGCCTGGCTCTTCCATGCCCATGTCGGCCAGGAAAGCGCCCTTGTCGGCATCGTCCAGGTCGGCGATTTCCGCTTCCAGCGCGGCGCAGATGGCGACGATGGGGGCGTTTTGCGATTGCGCATACGCCGTCAGCTGGTCCAGCAGCGGGTTGTCGGTAAAGCCCGAGTCGGACACGTTGGCCACAAACATGGCGGGCTTGGCCGTGATCAGGCACAGCGGCTTGATCAGTTCCATTTCATCGGCATCGAGGCCCATGGCGCGCACCGGTTTGGCGTCGTTCAGGTAAGGCATCATGCGTTCCATGATGGCCAGCAGCTTGGCGGCATCCTTGTCGCCCGAACGGGCTTTCTTGTTTTCGCGGTGGATGGCTTTTTCCACAGTGCCCATGTCGGCCAGTGCCAATTCGGTCTGGATGACTTCGATATCGTCGAGCGGATTGATCTTGCCGGCCACGTGGATGACGTTGTCATCTTCGAAGCAGCGCACGACGTTGACGATGGCGTCCGTTTCGCGGATGTGCGACAGGAACTGGTTGCCCAGGCCCTCGCCCTTCGATGCGCCAGCCACCAGGCCGGCGATGTCGACGAATTCCACAATGGCGTTGACCATGCGTTCCGGCTTGACGATGGTGGCCAGCGCATCCATGCGCGGATCCGGCACTTCGACGACGCCGACGTTCGGCTCGATGGTGCAGAACGGATAGTTTTCAGCCGGGATGCCGGCTTTCGTCAGTGCATTGAACAGGGTGGACTTGCCGACGTTCGGCAAGCCGACGATACCGCATTGGAGACTCATGGAAAACCTTTAATAATCAAAGCACATGGCGCCGTCTATCGGCGTGCTTGCCGTGCTGTTAGGGAAAACGGGGCGATGGTTCGCCCTTTTCCGGGGATAGTGCGTGTGCTGCATTTCAAGGGGTCAATTGTACCCGTGTCCCGCGCGCTTCAAAAGCCCGATGATGGGCAAATGACGCCAAAACAGCCGTATCATGACGCCATCAGGCCTTACTCTCAGGCCGTATGCAGCTTCATCGTCGCCGCCTCGAACTTGCCTTCGACGATCTGCGGCATCACCTGCAAGGATTTCTCAATGGCTTGCTCGATCAGCTCCTGGTCTTCGCGGCGCGGGCGGTGCAGCACGAAGTCGGCCACTTGTTGCTGCAGGCTCAAGGTGCGCGGATGGCCGATGCCCAGGCGCAAGCGCCAGTAATCCTGCGTGCCCAGCGCGGCCGTGATGTCTTTCAAGCCATTGTGGCCACCTGCCGAGCCGCCCTTTTTCAGGCGCGCGATACCGGGCATCAGATCGAGTTCGTCGTGCACGACGAGCACCTCATCGGCGGCGATCTTGAAGAAACGCGCCAGCGCGCCCACGGACTGGCCCGAGCGGTTCATGAAGGTCAGCGGTTCGAGCAGCCAGACTTCGTTGCCGCCGATGGAAGTCTTGGCCAGCATGGCGTTATAGCGCGAATCGCGCTGCAAGCGCGTGCCGGGCAAGCTGTTGGCAAGGTTGTCCACCAGCCAGAAGCCGGCATTGTGGCGGGTTTGTTCGTATTCGGGTCCCGGGTTGCCGAGGCCGACGATCAGGCGTATGGGCATGGCTGTGTCTGCAATGTAAAAGAAAGCATTATCGGTGAAAACGGGCGGAAAAAAACCCGCGCGGCGAACCTGGCGGGTTTTTCCTTGCGACTACCGCATTGCTGCGGCGGCAAAATTACTTCTTGTCGGCTTCAACAGCAGCAGCGGCTTCAGCTTCAGCAGCAACGTGGCCAGCCGGTACCGAAGCGGTAGCGATGGTCAGGTTGGCGCCGTGGGTGACAGCGGTCACGCCAGCTGGCAGGACCAGGTCGCCAACGTGCAGCGAGTGGCCGACGTCGATGTTCGACAGGTCAACGTTGATGAATTCTGGCAGTTGGCCTGGCAGGCACGAAACTTCGATTTCGTTGGCAACGTGGCTGATGGTCGCGCCGTGCAGTTTGACTGCCGGGGAAACGTCAGCGTTGATGAAGTGCAGCGCCACTTTCACGTGGATAGCTTGCTTCGAGTCAACGCGCTGGAAGTCAGCGTGCAGAACCAGTTGTTTGTATGCGTGGACTTGGAAGTCGCGCAACAGAACTTGCTGGGAAACGCCGTCGATTTCCAGATCCAGGATCGACGAGTGGAACACTTCTTTTTTCAAAGCGTGGTACAGGGCGTTGTGATCCAGCGAGATCAGCACCGGGGCTTCAGCGCCACCGTAGACGATACCAGGGGTTTGGCCGGAAATGCGCAGGCGGCGGCTCGCTCCGGAACCTTGCAATTCGCGTTTAAATGCGATAACTTTCATGTGAAACTCCAAGAAGAACAAGGCTTGCGCCTTGTGTTATGAAGACTCCCGCGACCAGGAATCCTCGAAAATGGGGTGCAAAACACCCCGAAAATTAAAACACTGCGGCGCAACAGGCAAAAAGCCGGTCGCGCCGCAGGCATTACGTCTGTTTCTATTACCGAATTAATCGATAAAGAGGGAAATAACCGAATCACCCTTGATGATGCGCTTGAACGTCTCGGCCAGCAGCGGCGCGCACGTCAATTGACGAATCTTGCCGCAGGCCAGGGCCGCTTCGGACAGAGGGATCGTGTCAGTCACGACCAGCTCATCGAGTGGCGAGGCCGAAATACGGTCGATCGCCGGGCCCGACAGCACCGCGTGCGTGCAATACGCCACGACTTTTTTCGCGCCGCGCTCTTTGAGCACTTCGGCAGCCTTGGTCAGGGTGCCTGCCGTGTCGACCATGTCATCCATAATCACGCAGTTGCGGCCTTCGACTTCACCGATGATGTTCATCACTTCGGACACGTTCGCTTTTGGACGACGCTTGTCGATGATGGCCAGGTCGCAGCCCAGGCGTTTTGCCAGGGCGCGTGCACGTACCACACCGCCGACGTCCGGCGACACCACCAGCAGATCCTGGTAGTTTTTCTTTTGCAGGTCACCCAGCAAAATTGGCGAAGCGTAAATATTGTCGACTGGAATATCGAAGAACCCTTGAATCTGGTCAGCGTGCAAGTCCATGATCAGGACGCGCTCGACACCGGCTTCTTCCAGCATGTTCGCCACCACCTTGGCCGAAATCGCCACACGCGCTGAGCGTGGACGACGGTCTTGGCGGGCGTAGCCGAAGTAAGGAATCGCGGCGGTAATGCGGCCAGCGGAAGCACGTTTCAAGGCATCAACCATCAGCATGATTTCCATCAGACTGTCGTTGGTTGGAGCACAGGTGGATTGCAAAACAAAAACATCCTTGCCGCGCACGTTTTCGTTAATCTCGACCATTACTTCGCCGTCGGAGAATTTCGAAACGTTTGCTTTACCGAGAGGGATGCCGAGGTTTTTTGCGACCCCCTCTGCCAACGCTGGATTCGCGTTGCCGGTAAAAACCATCAGGTTTTCGTAAGCCATGGGAGTCCCAAGAGGTGATAAAGAAGTCTTGAAAAGCACTAACCGGGCATAGGCCCGGTCAGTCATTGTTTAGAATATGCCGCGTGGCGACATATCTGCTTTTTCCCGCACTGGACGCCAACTTCGCATCGACAGGCTACGGTGAAATGGTGGCAGGGGAAGAAGGATTCGAACCTTCGCATGCTGGAATCAAAATCCAGTGCCTTAACCAGCTTGGCGATTCCCCTACGTTACTGACTGCTTGCCGTCATGTTGGCCAGTATTATACCGACTATTTGACGCTAAGCAAAATCTTTTTTTGCTGCCTACAACATGGTGAGCATCGGGTGGCGATTCAGCGCTTTTGCCTTCCAGGCGATCCAGACTGGTGGCACATTACTGAGCACCGCATCCGCTTCTTCCTGACTGCCAAACGCACTAAACACACAAGCACCGGAACCAGTCATCCTGGCCTCACCGTAAGCACTCAGCCATTCTACCGCATCTGCTACCGGCTTGAAAAGACTGCATGCCACTTGCTGTAAATCATTCTTACCAAACCCGCCCGCATCGCTTCCTGCTGCGAGGTACCTGGAAAAGTCCGCTATTGTGACGGGTTCGGTATTTCTCGTCAAGCCTTCCGCGCAAAAAATTGCGGCGGTAGGCACTTGCACGCCCGGCTCGATCACCACGTACCAGCATTCGGGCGTGGCGACGGGCTGCAGGGCTTCGCCCACGCCTTCGGCAAAGGCGTTTTCGCCAAAGATGAAAAACGGGATATCGGCGCCCAGCGGCAAACCCAGCGCCATCAATTCCTCGCGGCTCAAGCCCGCCTGCCACAGGCGGTTCAGTGCCATCAGGGCCGTGGCCGCGTCGGACGAACCGCCTCCCAGCCCGCCGCCCATGGGCAGCAGCTTGTCGATGGCGATATCGACGCCGCGCGGCAAGGCGCCCGTGCGGCGTAGCACTTCGGCCTGCAGCAATTTTGCGGCACGGATGATCAAGTCCTGCTCTTCCGGCACGCCGGCCAATGCCGTCACGCGGCGGATCAAGGTGTCGTCGCGCAGCGCGAAGTGCAAGGTGTCGCCATGGTCTAGCAACTGGAACACGGTCTGCAGCAGATGGTAGCCATCGGCGCGGCGGCCGTTGACGTGTAGAAATAAGTTCAGCTTGGCCGGGGCCGGGCAATTGTTCAGAGTCGTCAGTGTCATGGTGCAGGTGCGGATGGGGCGGCATCGAGCACGATACGCAGCGAGACGGCATCGGCCTGCGCACTGGCATTGCGTTCGGCATCGATACGCCGCGGTTGGGGCAAGGCGCCCGGTGTATTTTCTGCAGCATCTTGCCACGACACATAGCGCAAGCGCCAGCCGTCTTTGGTCGTCACGCTGTCGTTGGCCGGCGAAGCCATGAAACGCTTGCCATCGGCGCCCACGGCATGGCCCTGCAGCCAGTCGCGCAAGCCCGACACGGGCAAGGACCAGCCCAGCATCTGCGCGCTCAGGGTATCGATATCGGGCGCGCTGCGCGGCGCCTTGCCGCTTTGCGTCAACACGGCCTGCTGCGGCGTGACGGCGATCGTCGCCAGGGTGCTGCCGACGGGCGAATACAGGGTCACGTCCGTGCGTTGCGCCGTCTGCTGCCAGTTGAAATTGACGGTAGCCGATTCGGGCTTGTCATCCTTCTGGTACACGACGTTCAAGCGGCCCGTCAGCTCCACCTGCTCACGGTAAGGGGCGACGGTCACGCTGGAAGGCGCACTGGAAGACGCAAAGGGGGATGGCAGGGTCGAGCAGGCCGAGAGGGCAAGGCAGACGAGCGTGAGGGGGAAGAGTTTTTTTAACATGGTAATTTTTATAAACCCAACGGCAGATGCTGGGGTCAGTCCCTGCGGGATCGGAATGCGTTCCACTGGAACGCATTCCCCCTGCGGGTCTGACCCCAGATTTTAGTCAACATTGCGCTACAAACTGACATTCAGGCGCGCCAGGGTGCTTTTCAGCGCGTCGTTTTTCGGGTCCTTGCTTTGCGCCTCGCGCCACAGCTTTTGCGCTTCGGCCTTGTCGCCCTTCTGCCACAGCACTTCACCGAGGTGGACGGCGATTTCCGGATCGCTGCGCACGGCATAGGCGCGGCGCAGCGCGTTTTCCGCGGCGGCCAGGTTACCCATGCGGAACTGCACCCAGCCCATGCTGTCCATGATGAACGGGTCGCCCGGCGCCATCTGCAAGGCTTTTTCGATCAGCGCATGGGCTTCTGGCAGGCGGATGCCCCGTTCGGCCAGCGAGTAGCCGAGGGCGTTATACGCATGCTGGTTGTCGGGCGCCAGCGCCATCACGCGGCGCAGGCTCGCTTCCATCAGCTCGAGTTTATCCAGGCGCTCGGCCAGCAAGGCATAGTCGTACAGCAGCTCCGGATTGTCGGGGAAGCGCAGCAGCGCGTTTTCCAGCACCGTGTAGGCGCTTTGCACATAGCCGGCATCGCGCAGGAATTGCGCGTCGACCAGCAGCACCTGCGCCTGGCTTGCCGGATCGTCCGTTTCGATTTCCGTCAGCGCCTTGCGCGCCGCATCGAGATTGCCGCCACGGGCGATCAGCTGGGCGCGGCGCAAGCGCGCCTCGACATAGCCGCTTGATGCGCTGTTGTCGACCTTGTCCAGCCAGGCGATGGCGCCCGCCGTATCGCCGCGCGTCTCGGCGATCTGCGACAGTATCATCAGGGCCTTGAATGGATCGCGCGCGTCGCCAGGATTTTTATCCAGCACGGCCAGGAAGCGCTTGAAGTACTGCTCCGCGCCCTTGGTGTCTTCCAGCTGCAGCGCCACGATGCCCAACGCATACAGGCCGCCCACGTTATCGGGCTGGCTTTTCAGCAGCAGCAGGAACTGGTCGCGCGCCGGCTCCAGCTGTTTTTGCTCGACCAGCAGGCGCGCATACGCGCCGCGCACTTCGACGGCATCCGGATTCTTTTGCAGGAACGCGGCCAGCACCTTGTTTGCCGCCTCGGGCTCGCCCGTCACCTGCGCCAGGGTCAGCGCGGCCAGCTCGGAGTTCGGCTTGATCGCCAGCGCCTTGTTCGCTTCGCCGATGGCGCGCTCACGCTCGCCGAGCGACAAGGCGCCCTGCGCCAGCACCAGGTGCGCTTCGAACATATCCAGGTAGGGCTGCACCAGGCGCGTCAACATCGCGTAGGCATACAGCTTGTCATTCGAGCGCGACAGGATCTGCTGCATCTGGAACAGGGCCACGCCGCGCGCGCCCTCTGGCGCCTTGGCCAGGCGCTCGGCAAAAATCGGTTCCGCCTCTTCGATCTTGTCCGTCAAGACGACAAAGCCGAGGAAGAACTGCGTTGCCTCGTCCGATTCGGGCGCCAGCTCGCGCCACAGGCGGATGGCCGCCAGCGCTTCGCTGCCCTGCTTGGCGGCCAGCGCCATTTCGGACGCGCGGCGCGCCAGGCGCGGATCGCGCGTCTGCTGCGCCGCCACCATCATTGTCACGTACGGACCTTGCCACTGGCCGCTCTTGAATTCCATTTCGGCGCGGGTCAGCTTGTACAGCAAATCGCTGCTCAGCTCGACCTTGGGCAAACCTTCCGCCTTGGCGTCCGCCTTGGCGTCCGCCTTGGACTCGGCGGCCGCTTCCTGCGGCGCGGTGGGCGCGGCCGCAGAGGGGCTGGCCGCGGCATCGGCGGGGGCGACAGGCGTCTGTGCCATGGCATGCGTAGCCATCAGCGCGGACAAGGTTACAATGGCGAAAGCGTTTTTCAAAGGCTGATCCTGGCTAAACGGCAAAGTTTGATTCTACGCCCAACGGGGCTATCGCGTACTTCACGTATGTAACGAAATATATACCTCGTGGCGGCGTAGCATGCCAGGGCCAGCCATCCGCCGGCAATCCGCCTGTTCTTTACCCGGTTTTCCACCATTCGAGCCCTATGCCAGAATTGCCAGAAGTCGAAGTCACACGGCGCGGTGTCGCGCCCCATCTCGAAGGACGCGCCGTGCGCGCAGTCGTGCTGCGCCGCGACGGCCTGCGCTGGCCTTTCCCCCCTGCCCTGGGCGAACAATTGTCGGGGCAAACCATCGGCCTGACGGGGCGGCGTGGCAAATACCTGCTGATCCACTTCCGCCACGGCACCCTGATCATCCATCTGGGCATGTCGGGCCATTTGCGCGTGCTGCCGCCGGGGACGGAGGCGCAAAAACACGACCATTTCGACCTTGTCGTGGAAGATGCGGACGGCGGCAGCCAGGTGCTGCGCATGACGGACCCGCGCCGCTTCGGCGCCGTGCTGTGGCACGACGAGGCCGACGGCCCGCTCGATGGCCACGCGCTGCTGCGCGGCCTGGGCACGGAACCGCTGGAAGGCGGCTTCACGGGCCAGCTGCTGTTCGAGAAAACGCGCAACAAGGGCACCAATATCAAGCAAGTGCTGATGGCGGGCGATATCGTCGTCGGCGTGGGCAATATCTATTGTTCCGAGAGCCTGTTCCGCGCAGGGATCAACCCGAAAACGCCAGCCCGGCGCATCGGCCTGGCCCGCTATGAGAAACTGGCGCAATCGATCCGCGACGTGCTGGCCGAAGCCATCGTGCAAGGCGGCAGCACCCTGCGCGACTTCATCGGCGTGAACGGCCAGTCCGGCTATTTCCAGCAGACGTATTTCACGTACAACCGCGCGGGCAAGCCATGCCGCGTCTGCGGCGCGACTATCCGCCAGATCGTGCAGGGACAGCGTTCCACGTTCTACTGCGTGAATTGTCAAAAATAAGCATACTCACAGAGGGAGTCAGATGGTCAGGGACTTGGAACAATACAGCGCATGGCGCCAGGACGTGCAGGCCGCCTTGCAGGCATACCGGCAAGCCGCCAGCGCGGCGGGCCTGGTCGACGGCGCTTCCGCGCTGCGCCTGGCGCGCTGTGGTTCCCGCCTGGCTGACGACCGCCTGTCGGTGGCCTTCGTGGCGGAATTCTCGCGCGGCAAATCCGAGCTGATCAACGCCATCTTCTTTGCCGGCTATGGCCAGCGCATCCTGCCCTCGGGCGCGGGCCGCACCACCATGTGCCCCACCGAGCTGCTGTACGACGCGGCCTGGCCGCCATCGATCCGGCTGCTGCCCATCGAGACGCGCGCGCAGAACCTGTCGACCAGCGACTACCGCGACCTGCCTGCCGCCTGGACCGTCCTGCCCCTGAACATCGAGGCGGGCGGCGACATGCAGGAAGCCATCCGCCAGGTCAGCCTGACGAAAAAAGTCAGCATCGAAGAAGCGGCGCGTTACGGCCTGTACGACGCCGACGACGCGGATGCCCCCGCCATGCTCGACGAGGACGGCCAGGTGGAAATTTCCATGTGGCGCCACGCCATCATCAACTTCCCCCATCCGCTGCTGAAACAGGGCCTGGTCATCCTCGACACGCCAGGCCTGAACGCCATCGGCACGGAACCGGAGCTGACCCTGAACCTGATCCCGAATGCGCACGCGGTGCTGTTCATCCTGGCGGCCGACACGGGCGTCACGCGCAGCGATATCGAAGTATGGCGCAACCATATCGGCGCCGGTGCGGGGCGCCTGGTGGTGCTCAACAAGATCGACAGCATGTGGGACGAATTGCGCGGCGACGCCGAAGTGGCGCAAGCGATCGAACGCCAGCAAGCCAGCGTCGCGCATCTGTTGACGCTGGATGCTGGCCAGGTGTTTCCCGTCTCGGCGCAAAAGGCTCTGGTGGGCAAGATCAACCACGATGCGGCGCTGCTGGAAAAAAGCCGATTGCAGGCGCTGGAGACGGCCCTGTTCGAGGAGCTGATCCCTGCGCGCAAGGACATCATCCGGCGCCAGCTGGCGTTCGACCTGGACGCCATCGAAGCGGCGCAGCAGGTGCAGGCGGCGGCCCGCGCGCGCGGCATCGCCGAGCAGCTGCACGAGCTGCACAGCCTGCGCGGCAAGAACCAGAGCGTGATCGCGCACATGATGCGGCGCATCGATATCGAGAAGAAGGAATTCGACAGCAGCCTGTTCAAGCTGCAAGCGACACGCGCCGTGTTTACCCGCCTGTCGACGGAGCTGTACACAAGCCTGGGCATGGACATCGTGCGCGACGATATCGACGGCGTGCGCGCGGCCATGCAGCGCAGCCGCTTCTTCACGGGCCTGCGCGAAGCCGTGCGCCAGTATTTCGAGCGCATCGCCAGTAACCTGGACCGCTCGGAAGGCAAGACGGCCGAGATCACGGAAATGATGAACGTGATGTACCGCAAATTCGCCTCCGAACATGGCCTGGCGCTGGCCTTGCCGATGCCGTTTTCGCTGGCCCGCTACCGCCAGGAGATCGCCGATATCGAAGCCGTCTACCATAAACAATTCGGCACGGCGACCCTGCTGACCACCAGCCGGGTCGTGCTGATGGAGAAATTCTTCGACACCATCGCCTCGCGCGTGCGCCGCAGTTTCACCAACGCCAACGACGACGCCAGCGCCTGGCTGAAAGTCATCATGGCGCCGCTCGAAGCGCAGATCGTCGAGTACAAGGAACAGCTGAAACTGCGCTTTGCCTCGATCCAGCGCATCCACGACGCCACCGGCAGCCTGGAACAGAAAATCGCCGGCTTCGAGGCCAGCCTTGCGGCGCTCGAACGCGACAAGGCGCAGCTGGCGCAATTGCTCGCCGCCTTGCGCGCCGCCAGCGCAAGCTGAGCGCAACATCGGCAACATCACACCACAGAACACTGGAACCCTGCATGAAACGTTTGCTGCATCCGCTCTCGCCCGCCACGGGCCCGGCGCCTTTGGAAGACTATATCGACCCGACTTTTTCCGCCACCATCATCGCCTGGCAAAAGCAGCATGGCCGCCATGCGCTGCCGTGGCAAAACACGCGCGACGCCTACCTGATCTGGCTGTCCGAAATCATGCTCCAGCAAACGCAGGTCACCGCCGTGCTCGGCTACTACGCGCGCTTCCTCGAACGCTTCCCCACCCTGCGCGACCTGGCAGCAGCCCCGGTGGAAGACGTGATGGCGCAGTGGAGCGGCCTTGGTTACTACACGCGGGCGCGCAACCTGCACAAATGCGCGCAGCGCGTGGTGGCCGAATACGACGGCGTTTTCCCCAGCGACCCGGCCCTGCTGGCTGACCTGCCCGGCATCGGCCGCTCGACAGCGGCCGCCATCTCCGCGTTTTCCAGCGGTACGCGCGCGGCCATCATGGACGGCAACGTCAAGCGCGTCTTCGCGCGCACCTTCGGCATCGATGCCTATCCCGGCGAGAAACGCGTCGAGGAAGCCATGTGGCGCCGCGCCGAAGCGCTGCTCCCGGAGACTGGCATCGAAGCCTACACGCAGGGTTTGATGGACTTCGGCGCCACCCTGTGCACGCGCAGCAGTCCCGATTGCGGCCGCTGTCCGCTGCAGCCGCGCTGCGTGGCCTACGCCACCGGCCGCACCAAGGATCTGCCGGTACGCAAACCGAAGAAAACCAGCCCGGAAAAACATGCCGTCATGCTGGTCATCATCGACGACGGCAAGGTGCTGCTGGAGCAGCGCCCCGGCTCGGGCATCTGGGGCGGCTTGCTGTCGCTGCCGGAACTCGATGGCCACGTGCTGGCCGGCGAGGACTCGCCGCGCGACATTGACCAGGATGCACTGGCGCGCGCCGTGGCGCCATTCGGCGAGATCGAAACACAGGAACGGCTGCTGCCCATCGTGCACGTGTTTACTCACTACAAGCTGCACATCGTCCCCTGCCGCATCACCCTGGCGCGCCGCCTGGCGCTGGCCGGAGAATCCACGCACGTCTGGTATGGCGGCGCGAAAATCGCCGACGCGCCGCTGCCCGCACCTATCAAGAAACTGCTGCTGGACCTGTTCGGCGATGCGCGTTCGGCGCAACGCAGCATGTTTTAGTGCGCAGGCTTGTCCTACTGGCGCTGGCTCTCCTGCTCGCGCCAGCGCATGCCGAAACGGCGCTGCCGGAGGTGCGCATCGGAGTACTCGCCTACAAGGGCGCCGACGCCGTGCAGCAGGACTGGTCGTACGTGACGCGCCACCTGCAGGCCAGCATCCCCGGCATCCGTTTCATCCTGGCCGACTACGACCAGGCGGGATTGACGCGCGCCGTCCAGTCGCAAGCGGTCGCCTTTGCCATCACCAGCAGCGGCCACTACGTGGCGCTCGAACACAGCGATGGCGCCAGCCGCATCGCCACACTCGAATCGCCATGGACGGAGTCACCGCGCCAGGCCATCGGCTCGGCCATCGTCGTGCGCAGCGCCTCGCCGCTGTACGACCTGGCCGACCTGGCGGGCAAGAACGTGATGGCGGTGGCGCCCGATGCCTTTGGCGGCTACCAGATCGCCGCGCGCGAACTGCGCGAAGCGGGCATCGATCCCACGCATGATTTTGCCAGCCTGCGCTACAGCGGCTTTCCGTCGCAGCAGATCGTCGACGCCGTACGGTCCGGGCGCATGGATGCGGGCATCGTGCGCACCTGTTTGCTGGAACAGATGGTGGCGCTTGGCGAAGTGCGCGCCGAGGAACTGCGCGTGATCACCACGCGCCCGATTCCCGGTTTTCGCTGCGTCAGCTCGTCGCGGCTGTATCCGGACTGGCCCTTCGTGGCCCTGCGCCAGACGCCACCCGCGCTGGCTAAAAAAGTGGCGCAGGCCCTGCTGGCCATGCCGCGCACGGCCGAAGGCTATAGCTGGACGGTGCCCAGCGATTACCAGATCGTCGATGAACTGTTCCGCGAATTGCGCATCGGCCCCTATGCCTATCTGGACAAGCTGACGTTCGAGACGGCGCTGCGCCGCTACTGGGGCTGGATGCTGCTGGTACTGGCCTTGCTCGTCGCCTGGGCCGTGCACACGGTGCGCGTGGAATACCTGGTCAGCCGGCGCACGGAGCAATTGCGCGCCGCCCAGCACCAGCAGCGCGCGCTGGAAGAGCAGGCGCGCCAGCGCCAGGCCACGCTCGACCACACGGCGCGCCTGGCGATTCTGGGCGAGATGGCCAGCGCCATCGCACACGAATTGAACCAGCCGCTGGCCGCCATCGGCAATTTCGCGCGCGGCATGGCGCGCCGCATCACGGCGGGCCGGCTCGACGCGGCGCCCCTGCTCGATGGCGCGCAGGAAATCGCCGCGCAAAGCGAACGCGCGGGCGCCATCATCCGTCACATCCGCGCGATGGCGCAAAAGCGTCCCGCGCACAGCACGGCCTTCGCCCTGGCCGACGCCGTGGAGCAAGCGGTCACGCTGTTCCGCGCGGCCCAGCCGCAAGCGCGGATAGACTGGCGCCACGATGGCGCCAGCATCGAGGCGCGCGTGCTGGCCGACCCGCAGCAAGTGCAGCAGGTGCTGCTCAATTTACTGAAAAATGCGCTCGATGCGCAGCTGGAAAACGACAATCCGCAGCACCCCATCGGCGTGCTGCTGCACCGGGAAAACGGCGCCTGCACGGTCGCCGTGCGCGACGCCGGTTGCGGCCTGCAGGCGGCGCAGATGGCGCGCCTGTTCGAGCCCTTCTTTACCACCAAGGCCGAAGGCCTGGGACTGGGCATGTCTCTCAGCAAAAGCATCATCGAATCGTTCGGCGGCAGCCTGTCGGCGCACGCCAACGCCGATGCGCCAGGCTTGACGGTCTGGTTCCGCCTGCCTGAAGATACTGGCATGGAAGCAAACAAGGAAACACCATGAATGAAAGCGATGCCATCATCTTTGTCGTCGATGACGACGCCGCCATGCGCCGCTCGCTGGCCTATCTGCTCGATTCGGCTGGCTGGCAAGTGGAGACGTTTGCATCGGCGCGCGATTTCCTGCAGCGCTATGAAGGTCATGCGCCTGGCTGTTTGCTGCTCGACGTGCGCATGCCTTTGATGAGCGGGCTGGAATTGCAACAGAAGCTGTCGCGCCACGCCATCGCGCTGCCCGTGATTTTCTTGAGTGGCCATGGCGACCTGGCCATGGCCGTGCAGACGATGAAGGCGGGCGCCTGCGATTTTCTGGAAAAGCCGTGCAAGGACCAGGTACTGCTGGACGCCGTCTCGCGCGCCGTGGCCCGCAGCGTGGCAGAAAGCCGCAGCGCCGCCAGCGCGAATACGGCGCAAGCGGCGCTGGCGACACTGACGGCGCGCGAGCGCGAAGTGGCGTTGCTGATGGCCGAAGGCAAAGCCTCGAAAGTCATCGCGCGCGAGCTGGGCATCAGCGACAAGACGGTGCAGGTGCACCGCCATAACACGATGGAAAAACTGGGCCTGCATTCAGCAGCCGAGGTAGCCCGGCTGCTGATGGCCAGCGGGGAGATTTAGCCGGGGTCAGACCCGCCGGGTCTGACCCCGGCCGTTACGACCTTGGGGTAGAAGGTTCGAGTCTGCTTCTCAACGAATAATCCGCGCCGGCAGTCCTTGCCGCACCGACGTGCCCGAGACGGGATCGACAAACACGTTCTTGTCGCCGCGGCTCGGATCCGTCAGTCCCAGGTCGTTCAGGTTGATGCCCGCGCCGATGGCCGGTTCATCGGGCTGGCGCACTTTGCCGATGCGGTGGGCCCGCGCGCCGTGCTCCTTGTGGCCGAAACCGTGTTCGATGGCGATCACGCCCCGCTGCACGCCATGGCGCAGCATCACCGTGGCCCTGGCCCTGCCACCCGGCGTTTCCAGAACAATTTCATCGCCATTTTCCAGCTTCAACCGCGCCGCATCGTCAGGATGCACGGCGACGGGATTGTCCGGATGGATGCCGCGCAAGCGCCGCGCGCCGATGCTGTACGAATTCTGCAGCGCCGATTTAAAACTGATCAACTCGAACGGCCATTCGCTGGCCGGGTAGGTTTTGCGCACGGGCGTGCCGTCGGCAAACGCCGCCACTCTCCAGGCGGGCGTACCGGGGAAACGCTTGCCGCTCAAGCTGTTCTTGCTCACGCCCAGGCCCTCGTTGTACAGCATCATGGGCTTCAGATAGCGGTGCGTGGACCAGTCCTGCGGATACGGCGTCTCATCAAGCACCGGAACGGGAGCTGCTGGCACCTTGGCATTCGCCGGCGGCGGCAGGCGCAGGCCGAACATCTCGCCATAGCTCTGGTAGCGCCCTCCCCGCGCCAGCATGAAGGCCACCTTGCGCCACTCTTCCGGCTTCAGGGTGCGTTCCAGTTCGGGGCGGATGCGCGCCACGCCGGACAGATCGATATCGTCGTCGCTGGCGTCAGGCACGGACGTTTTCCCTTGCCAGGCGATGTTGGCGCCGCCGCGCAGATACCAGTCTTCCGCGCGCTGCAGGGGGAAGCGCTGGCCATCCATGTCCTGCAAGGCTTCCGGGCCGAAACCGGGCAAGGCCATCGTTTTTGCCAGCGCGATGAAAAACGATTCCATGCAGATGGTCTGGCCGTCCGGCGTTTTCTGCACGCGCGGTTCGACGACGGGCCAGCGCGCCGTGCTCATTTTGACGGGCATGCCGCCCCAGGCACCGGCCCAGCCCCAGCTTTCATACAGCAAGGTATCGGGCAGCAGGTAGTCGGCAAACGCCGAGCTTTCGTTGATGAAGGGGTCGATGGCGACGATCAGGGGAATCTTCTTCGGATCGGCCAGCTCCTTGCCGATCTGCGCGCGCAAGCCCGTGATGCCGTAGACAGGATTGCAGCTCCACAGGATCAGCGCCTTCAAGGTGTACGGGTAGCCATTCATGGCGCTGGTGAGCCATTCGGTTGCCAGCGCGGGCGCGTTCGGATACCACGGCGCCCTGGCCGGATACGCCTTGCCCGCTTCCTTCTTCAGCTTGAATTCCGAGGTTTTTTCATATGGCACATTGCGTCCGATCGGCATGCCGGCCGCCTTGATCTCGCCGTCGAAACTCTCGAGGTTATAGCGTGGACCGGGTCCCGCATCCTTGAAGCTGCCGCCATTGACCAGGGTGCCACCCTTGCGGTTCAAATTGCCGATCAGGGTGTTGAGCATGACCAGCGCATACGCGTTATAAAAACCCGCGCCCGACATCATGCCGCCATGCGCATTGACGGCTGCGCGCTTGCCGTGGCTGGTGAGTTCCTGCGCCAGGCCTTCGATGATGTCGCGAGAGATACCGCAAGCGGCTGCGTATTCATCCATGCTGTGGCGCTGCGCTTCCTCGTTCAGCATCGTCATGGCCGTCTTCAGGTGCAGCGGCGCGCCCGCCACTTCCAGCGGGCCGTCGAAGAACAGTCGCGCCTCGCCCTTGGCGGCGTTGTGCGGCACGATCGCTTGCGTGGCGGCGTCGATCACGCAGAAGGCGTCGCCATCCTTGTAGCGCTCTTCTTCCGCCAGTTCTACCGCACCGATATCCGACGCGCGCAGGTAGCGGCCATCGCGCGGATGGCCCTTCTCGTTGATGATCAAATGCGTGGCATTGCACCAGGCGGCCTCGCCCGCCGCTTCCGCCACCTTCAGGTTCGGCTGCACGAGGAAGTTGCGGTCATAGCGTTCGTGTTCGATGATCCAGCGGATCATGGCCATGGCCAGCGCGCCATCCGTGCCCGGCTTGATCGGTACCCAGCGGCTGCGGTCGCCCGCTGCCAGGCTGTCCGCGTTCGTCAGCACGGGGTCGACGACGACGTAGCTGAATTCGCGCTTGCCCGAGCGGGCCTTGGCGATCAGGGTGCCCTGGCGCTTGAACGGATTGCCCGCATTGCCGGGCGCCGTGCCGACGAAAATGCAGAACTCCGTGTTTTCCAGGTCCACTTTTGCGTGCGGCATTTTCTTCATGTCGCCGAACATGGCGCCCGAGCCGCTGCGGTAGGCGCCGCCGCAATACGAGCCGTGGTTGACCAGGTTCAAACTGCCGTACGACTGCTTGAAAAAGCGCGTGCCGAACGCCAGGCGGCCGTCGTCAGTGCTGCACATCAGGCCCACCTGGTTGACTTGCGGACCCAGTTCCGGCTGCGCCGGATCGATCGGTTTTTCCAGCTCGCGCAAGGCGCGCAAGCCCTGCACGTGGCCTTCGCCAAACAGATCGCCGCCTTCCGTCACTTCCTTCACCAGCTGGTCGAAGGCGATCGGTTCCCACTGGCCGCCGCCGCGCGGCCCCACGCGCTTCATGGGTGCCAGCACGCGGAACGGCGACTCCATCTGTTCCAGCACGCCATTGCCGCGGCCGCAAGCGGTGGAGCGCCCTTTCAAGCCCTTTTCCTGGAAGCGCGAGAGCGACACAAAGCTGTCGCGTATCGAGGTCTGGTAGGGCAGCGCCGGGTCGGCCGACAGGGGGCTGTACGGGTTGCCCGCCACGCGCAGCACCTTGCCGCTTTTTTTATCCAGGCGCACGCGCACGCCGCAAAACGTGGTGCAGCCCATGCACATGGTGTAGCTGACCTGCTGGTCGGGATTGACCATCAATTTCCCCGTCGCCGTGTCGACGGAAAACTCGGGTTGCAGGGAATTGCCGTGCAGTTTCTGCACAGGTTTATCCTTGCCCAGCGCGTGGTCGACCATGCGGCCTGCCGTGGTGGAAAAACTGGCGGCAAACGCGGCCAGGCCGCCGCCGATGGCGCCGTAGCGCAGCAGCTTGCGACGCTTTTCGTTTTCGTCTTCAGGGGCACCGTTGTTTGCGTTGTTATGTACTTGATCGTTCATCATTAACTCCTCAGTGCGTGGCCATGGCGGGACGGCTGCGTGCAGCGACGACGCGTCCGGCCCATGGCAAAAATTCCAGCATCAGCAACAGCAGCGCGATCCACAGGCCGGCCGTGCCGATAATCCCCAGCAAGCCATCATTCCCCATCGGCAGGTGGTAGTCGTACAGGCCCGCGCCTGTTTTCGGTATCGTCTGGCCGCCGATAAAAATCGTCCAGCGCATCATCCAGGCGCTGTGCAGCGCGATCAGGCCATTCACCAGGCCACTCGTGGCGGGACGCCAGATGGCCAGCGCCATCGGCACGATGGACGACAGCACGGCCCAGACGGCCGTGAACTGCCATTGCAGCATGCCGGCCACCTGGGTAAACGCCATGCTGTGGCTGGCGCTCACGCCGGAAAGACTGACGAACAGCCAGCCGCCGCCCAGTGCCAGCACCAGCGCGAGCGACAGGGCCAGCGCGCGGTTCAAGGATATTTCCAGCGCACGGTCGCGGCCCGGCAGGAAGCGGTTGAACAGCAGCGCCAGGCCCACCGCCCCGACAAAGGCCGTGGCGGCAAATTGCGCCGGCAGGAAAGGCGTAAACCACAGGGGACGGGCGCGCACCACCATCACTTCCATGCCCGTGTACAGGCCCACGACAAAGGCGGCGAGCAAGGTGAAGGCGGCGGCAAAGCGGATGGCCCGCTGGGAGGCGGCGCCACCGCGCCCGGCCAGGCGGTACAGGAAGGCCAAGCGGTCCTGGGCCTGGCCCCGCGTGGCGAAGTCCACGCGCAGCGCCAGCCACGCGTACAGCATCAAACAGCCCAGATACAGGGGAATGAAGAACGAGCCCCACGACATCCACGACTGCGGCTGGAAGTAAATATAGAAGTGGTAGAAGCGCCCCGGCCCGTGCAGGTCGGCCAGCAGCGCCACAGGCGCCGTCATGCCGCAGACGAGGGACGCCAGCAGCGCGATGCGCCCCAGGCGCTCATACGCCTTGCGGCCGAAGACGAAGTACGGCAAGGTCAGCATGAAGCTGCCGTAACTGAGGCCGATGAGGAAAAAATACTGCACCGCCCACGGCAGCCATGCCGCTTCGCGCGTGACGTTGACAATTTCGGTGATGTGGCTGTCCATGGTTTACTTCCCGTGTTTGCTCGGTTGCCAAAGAGTCGCTTCGCCCTCGACGTGGCCAGCGAAGCGCGTGTCCAATCCCAGATAGAACACGTGGGGCTGGGTGCCCTGCTCGGGTTTCAGCACCTTCACCTTGTTCTCGGTGAGCAGCTGGTGCACCATGCTTTCCGGATCATTCAGGTCGCCGAAGATGCGCGCGCCGCCCACGCAGGTTTCCACGCAGGCCGGCAGCAAACCTTCGTCGACCCGGTGTGCGCAGAACGTGCATTTATCGGCTTTGCCCGTCTCGTGGTTGATGAAGCGCGCGTCGTACGGGCAGGCTTGCACGCAGTAGGCGCAGCCCACGCAGCGGTCGCCGTCGACGACGACAACGCCATCCTTGCGCTGGAAAGTGGCGCCGACAGGGCAGACGGGAATGCAGGGGGGATTGGCGCAGTGGTTGCACAGGCGCGGCAGCATGTAGGTGCCGCAGCGGTTCTCTTCCTTGACTTCATAGGTCGAGACGACGGTGCGGAAGCTGTTTTCCGGCACGGCGTTTTCCATGATGCAGGAGACCGTGCAAGCCTGGCAGCCGATGCATTTCTGCACATCGACCACCATCGCCCAGCGCTGGCCGCCCTCGCCCTTCGTTGCAGCCTTGCCGGGCAGCGGCGCGATGGCCGCTCCGATGGTGACGGCTGGCAAGGCGCGCAAGAAACTGCGGCGCGATTCAATCATGACACTCTCCTTGACTATGGGCGGCAAGCCCTTGTTGACTTGCTGCCATGATAGAAAAGAAGTTGCCGTACGGATATTGGGGTGATCGGGTGGAGACTTAGATGATCATGCCAATTGACAGGATCGACAATGCGGAGTAGGTCGGATTAGCGGGGCCGCCGAGGCGCGCCAGCGCGTAATCCGAAAACATTGTTGGCATGAAGTGTCGTGGTATCGCGCAGACATGTCGGATTACGCTGCGCTAATCCGACCTACGTCAGATTCCCCATGAGCGCTTGCATTGGTAGGTCGGGTTAGCCGGCACGGCGTACCCCGACACGAAGCGTCGCGCGGGCGTCAGTCCACGCAGTGACCGTTACAGTTCGTCGAGCGAATACAGCCGGCGGTGCTCGCGGATCGCGTAGCGGTCCGTCATGCCGGCGATATAGTCGGCGATCTTGCGCGCCTGCTTGGTCACATCATCGCCATTGACCTGATAGTCGGGCGGCAGCAGGGCCGGTTCGGCCATGAAGCTGTCGTACAGTTCGCGCACGATGCGGCTCGCTTTGACGCGCATGCGGTTGACCTGGTAGTGGCGGTACAGGTTCGCCCTTAAAAAGCGTTTCAGCTCCGTCGCATCACGGCGCATGGCGTCCGAAAAACGGATCAACGGGGGACTGGCGCGCACTTCGCTGACGTCGCGCGGCGCGGCGTCAGCTATCAAGCCTGTCGACGTGACGATCAGATCGTCAGCCAGGGCGGTGATCAGGCGGCGCAGGGTTTCGTAGATGGCGCGCCGGCCCGACAGGCCGGGAAACGCCTGCTGCACTTCGCGCCACAGGCGGCCGAAGAATTCCACCTCTTCCAGCTGGGCGATGGTGATCAGGCCGGAACGCAGGCCGTCGTCGATATCGTGGCTGTTGTAGGCGATTTCATCGGCCAGATTGGTCAGCTGCGCTTCCAGGGTCGGTTGCGTGCGGTCGATGAAGCGCTGGGCCACGGGACCCAGTTCGCGCGCATGCGCCAGCGAGCAGTGTTTCAATATGCCTTCGCGCGTCTCGAACATCAGGTTCAAGCCATCAAAAGCGCCGTAGTGCTCTTCCAGGGTGTCGACCACACGCAGGCTTTGCAGGTTATGTTCGAAGCCGCCATGCTCCTGCATGCACTCATTGAGCACGTCCTGGCCCACGTGGCCGAACGGCGTGTGGCCCAGGTCATGCGCGAGCGCGATGGCTTCCACCAGATCTTCGTTGAGGCGCAGGTTGCGCGCGATGGAGCGCCCGACCTGCGCCACTTCCAGGCTGTGCGTCAGGCGCGTGCGGAACAGGTCTCCCTCGTGGTTGAGGAAAACCTGGGTCTTGTATTCGAGGCGGCGGAAGGCCGAAGAATGGATGATGCGGTCGCGGTCGCGCTGAAACTGGCTGCGCGAGGCGTGCGGCGCCTCGGCAAAGCGACGTCCCTGTCCCTGTGCCGAGTGAGCTGCGTAGGGAGCAAGGAAGTCTTCTGGCAGCATGTTATTGCACTCCGGCGGCCAGGGTGGCCAGTACCAGTTCGTGCGGCGCGGACGTGATGCTCGGGCTGCCCAACGGTTTCAACAGGATGAACTTGATGGCGCCGCCCTCGTTCTTTTTGTCCACTTCCATCAGTTCCAGCCAGCGCTCGACACCAAGGTCCGGCGCCTTGATCGGCAGGCCGGCGGCGGCGACGAGCTTGCGCACGCGCTCCACGGCCGCCTGGTCGATATAGCCCATGCGGCAGGACAGGTCGGCCGCCATCACCATGCCGCAGCCGACGGCTTCGCCGTGCAGCCAGTGGCCGTAGCCGAGGCCCGCCTCGATGGCGTGGCCGAAGGTGTGGCCGAAGTTCAGGATGGCGCGCAAGCCGCCTTCGCGCTCGTCCTGGCGCACCACGTCGGCCTTGATTTCGCACGAACGGGCGATCGCATACGCGAGGGCGCCCTTGTCGCGCGCCATCAGCTTGGCCATGTTCGCCTCGATCCAGTCGAAAAACGCCGCATCGATGATGGCGCCATGCTTGATCACTTCGGCCAGGCCCGCCGACAGCTCGCGCGCCGGCAGGGTTTCCAGGGTCGAGGTGTCGGCGATCACGGCGCGCGGCTGGTAGAAGGCGCCGATCATGTTCTTGCCCAGCGGGTGGTTGATGCCCGTCTTGCCGCCGACGGAAGAATCGACCTGCGCCAGCAGGGTGGTAGGCACTTGCACGAAGCCGATGCCGCGCATATAGCTGGCTGCCGCATAGCCGGTCAGATCGCCGATCACGCCGCCGCCCAGCGCCACCAGGGTGGTCTTGCGGTCGCATTTGTTGGCCAGCAGCGCGTCGAAGATCTGCATCAGGCTGGCCCAGTTTTTATATTCTTCGCCGTCCGGCAGGACGATGCAGATCACTTCGCGGCCATCGCTGGCCAGCGCCGCCTGCAGGCGGCCCAGGTACAGGGGCGCGACGGTGGTATTGGTGACGATGGCCACCTTGTGGCCGCTGATATGGCGCAGCAGCGCATCGGCGTCGGCCAGCAGGCCCGGACCGATGGCGATCGGATAACTGCGTTCGTCGAGGTCTACGCTCAACAACATTTTGGATTGCTCGTTCATCGAAGGCTCTGCATGAATGACGCAGTTGGGCGAAGCCTCGCATTCGAGGCTGGCCAGCTGCATCAGGATGGTCTGAACCATCGATTGTACGTTAGGACGGCCCGTGTCGATCACAATGTCGGCCACTTCCATGTAATGGGGTTCGCGCTGTGACGTCAATTCTTCCAGCTTGCGGCGCGGGTCGGCCGTCTGCAGCAGGGGGCGGTTCTTGTCGTGGCTGGTGCGCGCCAGGATGTTGCTGACGCTGGCGCGCAGGTACACGACCGTGCCCCGCTCCTTCAGGTAGGCGCGGCTGTCGGCGTTGAGGATGGCCCCGCCGCCGGTGGCCATGACGATGCCTTCCTGGGCGCTCAGGTCGCGAATGACCTCGGCCTCGCGCCGGCGAAAGCTGGCCTCGCCCTCGATTTCAAAGATCCACGGAATGGTCGCTCCCGTGCGTGCCTCGATTTCGTGGTCGGAATCGACAAAGCGCAAGCCCAGCTTGCGGGCCAGGATGCGCCCGATGGTGGTTTTGCCTGCGCCCATGAGGCCGACAAGGAAAATATTACTGTTGGAAATTTCGGACACTTTTTATATCAATCAATCAGAAAATAACGGGTGCCGCCCTCGACGGCCCCCGCTCCCCCCCGCAGGTCAAGGACAGGAGAATGTCAGTCTAAACGGGTAACTGGTGGCGTTGCCCAGCGGCGTCGTCACTGTGACATTAAACGTATTGACCACATCGGCTACACAGTTAGTCGGCGTCAGGCTGTTAATTGTAACGGCATGCCGGCCTCCCTGGTTACCTTGAATGTTGCCTCCGGTACGGTCATCCACGCCAAGCGTGTTATGCGGATAGATATTTTGGATGCTATCCGGGGTGATGGATCCGACTCCATTGATCATATTCGTGATCGCGACAGTCGTCCCCGAAGGCATGGGATTTTGATGTAAATCGCTCAATCGCAGGCTGAATTTACGCACTGCCGAGGCCGAAACAATCCCAAGATCATAGGTGCTGCGATCCAGGCTTACCTGGGCCGACTGATCGAACAGCGTGACATTTTCGGGACGGCTACCGCTTAAAAAGATGGCGATCTTCGCGAATAGCGTCTTGCTGCCGTCCGAAGTGCTGGCGCAGACGGTTGCCAGTCCTGGCCACAGGCTGTCGGGCGTGCCGCCATGGCTGACGTCATTGCAGGGCGTGACCGGCGGATTGGTCGCCACGCGCGGGTTCTGGCTGCGGAAGTCGACCGAGCAGCCGCCGTTCATAGTGGTACAGCCGCCCATGCTGGACGAGCCGATGGCGCCCAAATTGCTCTGAAACGCCACTGGTGTGCCGTCAGGAACGGGGTTGCCCGCTTGATCTGCCAGCAAGATAGTGACGGTCGTGGCAGGGGTACCTACGGGGCTGTCATACGACCAGCCCTCCACGCTGGACTTGACGGAGCTGAGCGAAAACGCCGTTTGCACAGGCAAACCAGTCGTTACCAGGATGGAATCGGACAAGGTGGAAATACCAGAGGCCAGGCTGGCCTTGACACGGAAGGTGGTCGGGGTGGTGCCAGAATTGACGGTGGTGATAACGTCACCGTTGGCGTCCGTGGTGTCTTTCACTTTATTGAGCGTCATGCCAGGGCCGTTCAACAGCGCAAACGTCACTTCCTGGCCGACCAACGGTTTGTTGAAAGTATCGAATACGCGGAAAGTCAGTGTGGCCATTTCCGTGCGCGCTATGCCGCCCTGCCCTTGAATCACGATCGATTTGCCCACCGGACTGACAGCTGAAAACTGTACCGATGCCGGCGCGACGCGGCCGATCGGCAGCGTCGCGTGATACATGGAAGCGCTGCCCATCACTGTGGCATTGACCATATCGTAGTCATTGCAGCCCAGGTCGCGGAAAACAGCCGTAGCCTTGCCGTTGACTACCGGCACGCCGCTGGTCACGCTAGCCTTGCCGGCCTGCACGCAGGTCGAACTGAAATTGACCGTCTGGCCTGATCCCGTGTACAGGCTGGTGCCAGCCATGACATCGACCGTGACGTTGGTGGTGCCATAGGCCGGGATGCTGGCGGGCGAAAACCGCATGTTGCTCGCTGTCAGGTCGGTGGCTCCCAGCACATAATTGATCTGGCTGCTGGCGACGGCGCCATTGGCCGTCGTCGTCGCCTGCAAAGTGGCCGCGCCACTGGCGGACAGGCTGGATGGCCGCAGCGTGACGCTGGCCGTGCCTGTCGCATCGGTCAGTGCCGTTCCTACCGATGGTGACATGACGGCCAGGGTGTTGTCAGTGGAGAACGCGACCAGGGCGTTGGTGATTGGCTTGCCGTTTAAATCTGTCACAAGTGCCTTGGCTGTCAGCGGCGTGGCGCTTGACAAGGCATTGCTGGTACTATTGCCGCTCAGCAAGGAAAGCGTCATCTTCGCGCCTGCTGCCTGCGCCGCCTTAATGTCATAGCTCGCCTCGCCGCTTATCGTGGCGGTGCCGGCCGCGACAGTGGCCGTCAGCTTGCCCGCACCAGCGACCGTCGCATTCAAGGCCGAGACGGTGATGCTGGCATAGCCTTTGGCGTCGGTCAGCGCCGTGCCGTTGGTCGATGACAACGTTACCAGCGCGGCGTCGGCCGAAAACGTGACCACTGTATTGCTGATGGGAACGCCATTTTTATCGCTCACGAGCGCCTTGGCCGTCAGCGGCGCAGTGCTGCTTAGCGTACTGCCGGGCTGACCGGCCGCGTCAAACAGGCTCACCGTGACCGTCGCGGCCACGCCACCGGTCGTACCGCCACTGCTGCCACCATCGATGGTCGGATCGCCGCCACCGCCGCCACACGCGGCCAGCAAGGCGGTCAGCGCCAGCAAGATCAGCCAATTCGATACCGAACGCCAAGAAGTATTGCCTAAAGAAAAATTCCGCATAGTCGCCATCAGTCCGCTTTCGTTTGCATTGTTACTTAAACATAAAGATGTGACATTAACGTGTTGCTGGCCGATCTGCCACTATTTTCGGCGTAATAAACACCATCAGTTCAGTTTTTTCTTGACTGCGGCCCGTGCTGCGGAAAAAAACACCGAGCACGGGGATGTCGCCAAGAATCGGCACCTTGCTGTCCGTGCCCCGTTCGGATTGCTGATAAATGCCGCCCAGCACCACCGTGCCGCCGTCTTCCACCATCACTTGCGTGCGCACGTGCTTGGTATCGATGGCGAAGCCGGAACGGGTTTCCTGGCCCACGCTGTCCTTGTTGACGTCCACCTCCAGCACCACGTTGCCATTCGGCGTGATCTGCGGCGTCACTTCCAGGCGCAGGTTGGCCTTGCGAAAGGTGATCGACGTGGCGCCGCTGCTGGTAGCCACCTGGTAGGGCAGCTCGATGCCCTGCTCGATCAGCGCCAGCACCTTGTCGGCCGTTACCACGCGGGGGCTGGAAATGATCTTGCCCTTGCCGTCCGCTTCCAGCGCGGACAGTTCCAGGTTCAGAAAACGGTTGGCGGCCGCCGAAAACAGGCTCAGGGCGAAGCTGGCCGGCGGCAAGCCGTTGATGCTGGCGGCCGGCAAGTTGACGAATTGCGTGTTCGGCACGAAGGCGCCGCTGCCGGCCACCGTTTGCCCCGTCGCCTCGCCCACGCCCTGGTAGCTGCCGCCGATGGCCGCGCGGCGCGCGCTGCCGCCCAGTGAAAAACCGGGCAACTGGCCCGCTGCCAGGCGCTGGTCCGTAAAACCCAGACGCGCGCCCAGATTGCGGCTGAAACTGTCGTTTGCCTCGACGATGCGCGCCTCGATCATCACTTGTCGCGTTGCAATATCTGTCTTGGCAATCAGCTGACGGATCTGCTCCAGGCGCCCCGGCACGTCGGTGACGAACAGCTGATTCGTGCGCGGCTCGATCAGCACGCTGCCACGGCGCGACAGCAGCCGGCTGCGCCCTTCCCCCGCGTCCAGGCCGAACACGGTGCGGAACGCTTCGGCCTTCTGGTAATTGAGCTGAAAGATGGCCGACTGCAAAGGTTCCAGTTCGGCAATCTGCGCGCGCGTTTCGAGCTCCAGTTTTTCGCGCGCCAACATTTCCTCGCGCGGCGCGATCCACAGCACGTTGCCATTGCGCCGCATGTCCAGGCCCTTGGCCTGCAGCAGCACGTCGAGCGCCTGGTCCCACGGCAAGTCGCGCAGGCGCAGGGTCACGTTGCCCGCCACGCTGTCGCTGGCGATGATGTTTTGCCCCGACGCATCGGCCAGGATGTGCAGGGCCGCGCGCACGCCCACGTTCTGGAAATCGACGGAGATTTTCTCGCCCGCGTACAGGCGCGGGGCCGACACGTGCACCACAGCCTCCTGGGCAAGACTGCTGGCATGCAGACACAGCATGCCGGCCAGGAGCATGCGGCGCGGCCTCATGGCGCAGCCTCGGGCAGGCTGGCTTTCGCACCAGCCCCCGCCACCTGCAAGGCCAGGCTGCCGCGCCGCTCGCGCCAGGGGCCATCCGCCTCGCGCAGCAGTTCACGGTACTGTACCGCCTGTTGACTGATGTCCGTCACCACGCCGTGGTCTTGCCCCAGATACTGGCCCACCGCCACCCGGTACACGCGCTGGCCCGCCAGCAGCAGCGCGCTCAGGCGCCCGTCCTGTTGCACGCTGCCGACCATGCTGATGGCTGGCAAGGCCACGCTTTCCAGCGGTTCGCGCACACGCCGCGGGTCGGGACCCGCCACGCCACCCCGCTGACCGGGCTCGGACGCTGGCGGCACTGCAGTAAAGGGATCGGGCAAGGCGGCGGCCGCGTAGGGATACGGCGCAACCGTGGCAAGCGGGTGCCATGCAGGCGCCGCTGCGGGTGTGGCCGTCTTGGGCGCCAAAGCCGCTTGCGCTGCCAGTTCCCCCGCTTCGGGCAAGCGATACGCGTGCAGCACGGCATCGAGGGTCAGCAAGCGATTCATGCCGAGGGTCAAGGCCAGCCCATGCACCGTGACGATGCGCGGCAGGCGCGCCAGATCCGCCAGCAGCGCGCCCATGGCGTGGTAGCCGCCACGCAACTGTATGGCGATCGGCAAGGCGACATAGGGCGCCTGCGGCTGGGCCACACCCGGCTTGAACAGGGAAAATTGCAGGCCGCGTGACTGGCCGGCGGCATTAATGTCCGTCAACAGCAGCGCCATCGCCTGCTGGTCGGGCAGTTGCTGTTCCAGCAGGGCCAGCTCGGCGCCGGCCTGGCGCTGCTGTGCGCGCCATTGCGGCAGCTGCTTCGCCCTGGCCTGCGCCGACAGATAAACGGCGCGCAAGCGGGCCTCCTCGCCTTGCGCCGCCTGCACGGCCGCCTGCAGTCCATCCAGCCATGCGAAGTGCAGCAGCGCCGCCACCAGCATACCGGCCAGGGTGGCGCAAGCAAGGCGCACGGGTAGCGGCCACAGCGACGCGGTCTTCAAGCTCAGCATAATCGACCTCCAGGATTAGGGTGCCAAAGCCAGCCTTATCGTCCATTCCACAGCGCCATCGGCCGCGCCGTGCACTTCCAGGCGCACTTCGACCAATTCCGGGCGGGACCAGGGTGCCGCTTGCTCCAGCGCCAGCAGCAGTGCCGCGACCTTTTCCTGCGAGACAGCCTGCCCCTGCAAGCGCACCATCGCCGTTTCCTGGCGCACACTGTGCAAGGCTACGCCGGCCGGCATCGCCCGGGCCAGCGCATCGAGCATGCGCACCCAGGCATTGCGTTGCTCTTGCAAACTGGCAATGGCCTGCTGGCGCAGCAGCAGCGCCGCCGTCTCGCCCCGCACCCGCTTGCCAACAACAAGCACGGCATCGACTTGCTGCATGGCACTGCGCCAGCCCTCCTGGCGGCGCAGCTGCGCGTCGAGCTGGTACCGCAGCCAGGCGCCTGCTACCACGGCCAGCAGCAATCCCAGCAGCGCCCCGCCCGCCAGCTGCCACAGCAGCAGCTGAATGCGCCTGCGCCGTGCCGCAGGGCGATACGGCAACAGGTTGATGCGCCGCACTTGCGCCCTGACAGTCATCGGGCGTATCGGTGCAAGGCCAGGCCCCAGGCCAGCTGGTACGCCACGCCACCGTCGGGCAAGGCTTGCCAGCCCTCCTGCGCCAGCGCCGCCTGCAAGGCCAGCGCCTCGCTATCCATGACGACCGGCGTCAAACCGGCCGCCATCGCCGCATCGAGGCGGCGCTGCACGCTGGCGCGCCGCGCCGCCACCAGCAGCACATCGCTCTCCTTGCCGGTCGTGCCTGCCAGCGGCGGCGCGGGGCCGAGAATGAAAAAATCCAGGCTGGCGTCTTCCAGCGCGAACGGCATGTATTGCGCCGCTTCCAGTTCCACGAGGATTTCCAGCTGTTCTTCCGGCAATCCGGCGGGCAAGCGGATCGCATGCGTGATCAGGGCCGTGGCCGGCATGGCCAGCGCCACCCGCGTGCAGGCGCTGCCACTGTCGCGGCGGGCCTGGCGCAAGGCATCGGCCAGGCCTGCCATGTCCTCGACATTGCCCTCCAGTATCACGCCGGGCGCCAGCGCGGCGGCGCCGCAATGCCGGCACGACAGTTTGCCCCGCCGACGCCTCAACTCAACCACGCGCACGGCATCGTCCGCGATGTCGACGCCCAGCAAGCCGGTGCCAAGAAAATTGCTGATGGACATGTTTTTCATAGAGAAACGTCAGCGTGGGAGGGTATCCTGCCATCCGAAAGCCTAGTCCCGGCAGCGCTGACTTGTAAATGGATTTCACGCCGGAGTCTGCGGCGCGCGGCGCCTATCTGGCCGGGCCGTGATCTGGCGCAGATAATTGTTACCAAATCCTGGTTGCCAGCGGGCCAATACACGCTTATATAGAGTGTCGGAAAGTTTCGACTGTCCCCGCGGCAAGCGCCACGGCGCGCTGCCACCCCGGCAAGCTCGCTTATAATTGGCCGGCATAATTAACCGAAAGACATACGACGCATGACATCTTCAAAATCCGCTGGCCCCGCTGGCTCGAAGCCGCCCACCCAGGGCAGCAAACCCAAACGTTTTCTGCTGATGGCCCTGGCATCCCTGCTGGGTCTGGGCATCGTCGGCGTCTTGCTGGTGGTCTTCGGCCTGGCCATGGCCTATCCGAACCTGCCGGCGCTCGATACCTTGACCGATTACAAACCAAAAATGCCGCTGCGCGTGTTCACGTCCGACAGCGTGCTGATCGGCGAATTCGGCGAAGAGCGCCGCAACATGGTGCACATCAAGGATATTCCCGATGTCATGAAGAAAGCCGTGCTGGCCATCGAAGATGACCGTTTCTATGAACATGGCGGCGTCGATTACCTGGGCATCACGCGCGCGGCTCTGCACAACCTGACGGGCGGCGCCAAGCAAGGCGCCTCGACCATCACGCAGCAGGTGGCGCGCAATTTCTTCCTGTCCAGCGAACAGACCTTGAAACGCAAGGCGTATGAAGTCTTGCTGGCCTGGAAGATCGAGAAAAACCTCAGCAAGGACCAGATCCTCGAGGTGTATATGAACCAGATTTATCTGGGACAGCGCGCCTACGGTTTCGCCTCGGCCGCGCAAATCTATTTCGGCAAGAACATCCAGGATCTGACCGTGGCCGAAGCGGCCATGCTGGCCGGCTTGCCGAAAGCGCCGTCGGCCTACAACCCCGTCGTCAATCCGAAACGCGCGCGCATGCGCCAGCAATACATCCTGCAGCGCATGGCGCAGCTGGGCTACATTACGCCAGAGCAATACACGGAAGCCAAGAATGAAGAGCTGAAAGTGAAAACCGACAGCAGCGCCTTCGGCGTGCACGCGGAATACGTGTCGGAAATGGCGCGCCAGCTGGTCTACGAGCAATTCAAGGAAGACACGTATACGCGCGGCCTGAACGTCTACACCACCATTACCAAGGCCGACCAGGACGCCGCCTACATTGCCTTGCGCAAGGGCGTGATGGATTACGAGAAACGCCACGGCTACCGCGGCCCGGAAGCCTACATCGAGATTCCGAAAACCAAGGCCGAAGCGGATGACGCCATCGAGACGGAACTGGCCGACCATCCGGACAGCGACGACATCATCGCCGCCATGGTGCTGCAAGCGTCACCCAAGTCCTTGCAGGCAGTCACGTCGGCCGGCGAGGAAATCACCATTACCGGCCCCGGCCTGACCTTTGGCGCGGCCTGGCTGTCGGAAAAAGCGGCGCCAAACCGCCGCATCAAGCGCGGCGCCGTGATCCGCGTCATGCAAGAAGGCAACGCCTGGGTCTTGACGCAGATGCCGGAAGTACAATCGGCGTTTGTGTCGGCCAGCACCACGGACGGCGCCATCCGCGCCATGGTGGGCGGCTTTGATTACAACCGCAACAAGTTCAACCACGTCACGCAAGCGTGGCGCCAGCCCGGTTCGGCCTTCAAGCCCTTCATCTATTCCGCTTCGCTGGAACGGGGCCTGTCGCCGGCCACCATCATCAACGATGCGCCCATCTCGTTCGACGCGGGCCAAACGGGCGGCCAGGCGTGGGAACCGAAGAACTACGACAGCAAATACGATGGGCCGATGACCATGCGCAAGGGCTTGATGAAATCGAAAAACATGATTTCCATCCGCATCCTGCACAAGATCGGCGCCAAGTATGGCCAGGAATATGCGACGCGCTTCGGCTTTGACGCGGACAAGAATCCACCGTACCTGACCCTGGCCCTGGGCGCCGGCAACGTGACGCCGCTGCAGATGGCGGGCGCGTATGCCGTCTTCGCCAACGGCGGCTACAAGATCAACCCTTACCTGATCGCCAAGGTAACCGATAGCGATGGCAATATCCTGTCGCAAGCCAAGCCGGACCTGGCGGGCGAGGAAGCCAACAGAGTCATCGATGAGCGCAATGCCTTCATGATGAACAGCATGCTCAACGACGTCGTACGCTTCGGCACGGCGAATAAAGCCATGGCCTTGAAACGTCCTGACCTGGCCGGCAAGACGGGCACGACCAACGATTCCATCGACGCCTGGTTCGCCGGCTACCAGGCCAAGCTGGTGGGCATCGCCTGGATCGGCTACGACCAGCCACGCAACCTGGGCAACCGGGAAACGGGCGGTGGCCTGGCCTTGCCGATCTGGATCAGCTACATGGCGAAAGCCCTGAAAAGCATCCCCGTCGAGGAACGCGCCGTGCCGGAAGGCCTGATCCGCGTGGGCGACGAGTATTACTATGCGGAAAATCCACCGGGCACGGGCGTGGGTAGCCTGGAAGGCGCGGCGCGCGGCACGCCGGAGGAAGAAAAAGCCAAGGAAGCCGTCAAGAACGAACTGTTTTAAGATCGTTTGACGCAAAAAGGGCAGCCTGAGGCTGCCCTTTTTTATTGGCACAACGAAACGATTACTTCAACACCACCGTCGCGCCCGCCTGCTCGCTGGCCATGGCCGACAGGGCCGCAAACAACTCGGAACCGTCGCGCGTGTTGATCCACTCGTCGCCCACGCGTTTGTAGTGGAAGCCGCCGGAACGGGCCGCCACCCACATTTCGCGCATGGGGGCCTGGCTGTTGACGATGATTTTCGTGCCGTTGTCGATGAACTCGATTTCCAGCACATTGCCGCTGCGGCTGCATTCGACGTCGAGCACGTCTTCATCGTTCAGCCGGTCCAGCGCCGCCTCGATCTGGGTCAGGGTGGCTTCGGCCAGGGCCAGGAATTCCGATTCGCTCATGCTACACTCCAAAGATCTTAATCAAACCGTGATTCTAATCGTGAAGTCATCCTCAGCGTTTTATATCGGCACCGCCATTGTGGTTTCTAGCATCCTGGCCGGCTGCGGCCAGCCCGGCCCCCTGTACCTGCCCAAGCCGCCCGCGGCCAAAGGCGCGCCAGCCAAAGGCCCGGTCGAACCGGCACCCGTGCCGCCGCCACCGGTCATCGTGCCAGCCACCTAAACGGAACGTGCCGGGGTGGCAACCTTGGCCGCCCTGGCGCTCTTGACTCGCTTGCTCCAGGCGAAATACACGCGCATTAACAGCAGTAGCGCGACGATACTGCCGAACAGGATCGGTTCCGCGAAATTATTCTTGCCCGCCTTCATCCACCAGAAATGCAAGATGCCCAGCGGCGCGATGATGTAAATCAGCCGGTGCAACCACTGCCAGCGCTTGCCGCCCAGGCGTTTCACCATGCCGTTCGTGCTCGTCACGGCCAGCGGAATGAGCAGCACGAAAGCGATAAAGCCCACCGTGATGAACGGACGCTTGAGCACATCCTTCCACATTTCCTGCACATCAAAAAAGTGATCGAACCATAAAAAAGTGGTGAAATGCAGCGCCGCGTAGAAAAACGCAAACAGGCCCAGCATGCGCCGCAGCTTGATCAGCCAATTCCATTGCGTGAAGCGCCGCAAGGGCGTGACCGTCAGGCTGATGCACAGGAAATACAGGGTCCAGTCGCCCGTGCCACGCGTGATGAATTCCAGCGGCTCCACCAGTTGCCCCGTGTACGTCAGCCAGACCATGCGTGCAAACGGCAGCAGCGCCAGCAGAAAAACCAGACTTTTGAATAGCGACAATTGTCTCGGCGTGGGGTTGAGGGCCATGGTCTTTCCTTAAAAGAACTTCTTCAGATCCATGCCCGCGTACAAGGAAGCGACATCGTTGTAGCCGTTGAACATCAGGGTCTTGCGCTTGCGCGTGAGAAAACCGTCTTCGCCGATGCGCCGCTCGGAAGCTTGCGACCAGCGCGGATGATCGACATTCGGGTTCACATTCGAGTAAAAACCGTATTCGGACGGCGCCGACAAGTTCCAGGAGGTGCGCGGCTGTTCCTTGACGAAACGGATCTTGACGATGGACTTGGCGGACTTGAAACCATATTTCCACGGCAAGACCATGCGCACGGGCGCGCCATTCTGGTTCGGCAAGGTTTCGCCATACATGCCCAAGGTCAGCAGCGCCAGCGGATGGTTCGCTTCATCGATGCGCAAGCCTTCCGTATACGGCCACTGCAGCACGCGGCTGCCGACTCCCGGCATTTGCTTCTTGTCGGCCAGGGTGATGAATTCCACGTACTTGGCATTACCCGTCGGCTCGACCTTCTTGATGATTTCCGAGAAGGAATAACCAACCCAAGGGATCACCATCGACCAGCCTTCCACGCAGCGCAGCCGGTACACGCGCTCTTCCAGCGGCGCCAGCTTCAGCAAGGCGTCGAGGTCCAGCGTCATCGGCTTTTTCACTTCGCCTTCGATGCTGACTGTCCACGGCCGCGTGCGCAGGGTGCCCGCATTTTGCGCCGGATCGCTCTTGTCCGTGCCGAATTCATAGAAATTGTTGTAGCTGGTGGCGTCTTTATAGGCCGTCTGCTTTTCCAGCGCCGAATAGGCGGGGTTGAGTTTGGCGGCCAGCTTGGGATTCGTGCCTTGCGCGAAGGCCTCGCGGCTGGCCATTTCCAGCAAGGCCGCGCTGGACACCGAGCCCAGTGCCACTTGCTTGATGAAGCTGCGGCGCGATTCAAATACGGCGCGCGGCGTGATTTCGGAAGAATACGGCAACTCAATGCCGTTGGGACTGCGCTTGATCAACATGGCGGCTCCGGGAAAAGGTGATTATTTGTACCTTACACCAGTTTTCCCGAGCCGTTCATGACGCTTCTGTCATTAAAGTTTGCCGTAAGAATGGAGGCCAGAGAGGAACATGTTGACGCCCAAAAACGCGAAGGTCGTCACCAGCAAGCCCACCAGCGCCCACCACGAGGCGACGCGGCCGCGCAAGCCCGTCATCAGGCGCATGTGCAACCAGGCTGCATAGTTGAGCCAGACGATCAGCGCCCAGGTTTCTTTCGGGTCCCACGACCAGTAGCCGCCCCACGCTTCGGCCGCCCACAGGGCGCCCAGGATGGTCGCTACCGTGAAGAAAGCGAAGCCGACAGAAATAGCCTTGTACATCACGTCGTCGAGCACTTCCAGCGACGGCAGGCGGTCGACCAGATAGCCGCTCGATTTGAGCAGATACGCCGCCGCCACCATGGCCGACAGGGCAAAGGTGCCATAGCCGATGAAGTTGGCCGGCACGTGAATCTTCATCCACCAGCTTTGCAGGGCCGGCACCAGCGGCTGGATTTCGGCAGCGTCGCGCGTGACCGTGTACCACATCAGGAATACGACGGCCGCCGAAATGACCAGCATGACGAAGGCGCCCAGCTGGCGCGTCGCGTAATGCTGCTCGTAATACAGGTAGAACATGGCCGTGATCAAGGAAAACAGGATGAACACTTCATACAGGTTCGACACGGGGATGTGGCCCACGTCGGCGCCGATCAGGTAAGACTCGTACCAGCGCACCAGCATGCCCGTCAGGCCCAGCACCACGCCAGCCCAGCACAGCAGGGAGCCGACGGACGAGCCGAACTCCGAACGCGCCACCAGGCCGATCCAGTAAAACAGGGTCGACAGCACGAACAGGGTGCCCATCCACAGGATGGCGGACTGGCTCGACAAGATGTATTTCAGGAAGAATTTCTGGTTTGCCATCTCCAGGTGGCCGGCGTACAGCTCGATGGCGAACAGCGACAGCACGGCTGCCACGGGAATCAGCCAGCGCACGGGCTTCCAGTACCAGCCCAGCCACGCAAACGTGGGCGCGGCTGCCAGCAAGATAACCTTTTCATAGATATCCATGAAGGCGCCAAAGCGCATCAGGCCGAACAGGGAGGCGGCCAGCAAGCCGGCGCCGTACAGCCAATCGATCAGGCTCAGGCGCTTGAAAAATCCTGGTTCCTGCGTATATATTTGCTTGTTTGCCAATTCCATCATTTTCTCCATTCGCGGCGACGCGCAAGCGTCCCAGCCACAGCGCAGCTTACGCCGATTGCGGCAGCTTTACCTTCAAGTTCTCAAATTCTTTTTCGAAATCCAGTGTCTTGCGTTGCGTGCTCATGGCCATCAAGGCCTCGCTGCCGCCCTCGCCATCCTTGATCCACACCCACAAGCGGCGCTCGCGGATATAAAACATGGAAAACACGCCGATCACGAGGAACAAACAACCGAGGTAGACCACGCTCTTGCCCGGCGAACGCGTCACCTGCAGCACGGACGCCTTGATTTCAGTGAAGTCGTCCAGTTGCAGATACACGGGTGCGCCATAGAAGAAGCTGTCGGACAAGGCATTCGTGGCCAGTTGCAGGAAGCGGCCGTGCTTGTCATCGGCCTCGATGGCCTTCAAGCCATCCTGGGCGCGCGCCGCCTGCCACAAGTCCCACAAGCTGCCATTCAGGATTTTCATGAAGATATCGGCTGCTTTTTCTTGCTCGGCAGCAGGAATTTTCTCCAGGAAACGCGAAATGGCGAGGAAACCGCCCTCTTGCCCATTGCCGGCAAAGATGCCCAGGCTTTTCGCCGCCGATTCCTGCAACTGGCTGCGCAAGGCTTCCGCACCCGCCTGCGGCATGGCGCGCGCCGCATAGCGCGTGGCAGCCTGCTGGCGCAGCGCGGGATCTTGCAGCGCGGCACGCAAACGCATCCATTCCGTCACGCTGTAATTGTCATCGGCGGGAATGCGCAGATAGCTGAACGGATCGCTGGGGTTGACGCGCATGCCGGCCAGGAACACCGTCGTGCCATCCACGGTGACAGGCTGCATATAGTTCTGGTACTCGCGCGCCTGGCCCGTCTTGTCGCGCAATTTGTATTGCACCGAGGGACCGACGTTCTTGAGATCCTTGTTATTCGCGTTCTTCGCCGCAGAGCCGAGGCGCTTGTCCAGGCCGACGGCAAATTTATCGTTGAAACTTTCCGCCTTGCTGACGGCGCGCACATCCTGGCCGGCGCTGAGGTTTTCCACGTTGAAAGGACGGAAACCCGACCATTCCACCGTGTAGGAATTGCCATCGCTGCGCTCGAGCGGCGTGCTGCCGCCCACTTCGCCGCCGATATCGAAGCGTTTCGTCGTCTTGCCCGTCATGGGAAAACCCGTCAACTTGAGCTTGCTGCCGCCATCCTCAAAGCTGGACTGGTACAGGGCCAGGCCCTTGTACAGCAGCGGCTGGTTGACTTTGATGGTTGCAGGGAAACTTTTCCCTGTTTCATGATCCGTCACCACGACATCGCTGGCGAACAGCTTGGGCATGCCCGTGCTGTAGAAATCGATGTGGAATTTTTTCAGCAGGATGGTGATGGGCAAATCCTGGATCAGCACGCCATCGGCCTGGGGAATGATGGCCGTGTTGCTCGACGAGCCTTCCGGAATCATGGTATTGCCGCGGAAAGTGGGGTTCGACAGGCTCAAACGGTGCTGGGCGGGAATATCAGCGATCACGCCGCTGCCGGAAAACGGCGTCTTGCCAAAGAACCATTGTTGTACGCGGATCGGCATTTCCGAGTCGAGCAAGCCGCCCACGCAGATGATGACGATGGCGCCGTGGGCAAAGATATAGCCCCATTTATTGGCGGCGCCCCGCTTGGCGGCCACCAGGGTGGCGTTGTCCTTCTCGACCACCTTGGCCGCGTAGCCGCTGTCTTTCAGGCGCATCACCATCTGCTGCGCCAGCACGGTGCGCGGTAGCGGCGCCTGCCATTCCATCTTGTGGTGGAAATTGCGCAGCGATTGCTCGCGCACGGTTTCGCGCCAACTGCGCATGTCTTTGAGCATCTTCGGTGCATTGCGCACGATGCACAGCGAGGTCGAGGCGACGAGGAAACCCATGATCACGAGGAACCACCAGGCCGAATACACGGAATAGAGGCTCAGCTTGTCGAAAACGGCGAACCAGAACGGCCCAAACTGGTTCACATAATTGGGCATGGGCTCGTTCTGCTTGAGCACGGTGCCGATGATGGACGCGACGGCGATCAGGGTCAGCAGGCTGATGGCAAAACGCATCGACGATACCAGCTCGACGAACTCAGCCAGGCTGCGGCGTTGGGTCTTTAACTCGATTCCGGTCGTGCCTGTGCTCATACGTTGATACTCATACGGGATATGCAATCTTCAAGAAAAGGTGGCATGGAGCAGATAGTTTCTGCGCGCAAGGCGGCAGCATACTCCTGTTTGGCCCCTGCCATAAAAAAGGGCAGCCTGTTCAGACGGCCGCCCTCTTCATGCGCGCTGGTGCGCCTGGCAATCTCTTGCCACTATGAAAACTTACTTCAGGCCGGCGATATAATCGGCCACGGCGGCGATTTCGTCATCCGACATGCGGGCGGCGATGGTGTGCATTTGCGCGCTGTTCTTGCGGGCATCGGCCTTGGTGCTGCGGAACAGGGCCAACTGGGCCACCGTGTAGTCCTGGTGCTGGCCGGCGATGCGCGGATACTGGACGGGCATACCATTACCCGTCGCGCCATGACAGCTGGCGCAGGCGGCAACTTGCTTAGAAGCAATGCCGCCACGGTAGATTTTCTTGCCCAGGTCAATCGTGTCCTTGTTTTTCGCGGCACCCGGCTTGGACAGCTGCGCGCCCAGGTAGGCGGCGATATTCTGCTTGTCGGCGTCGCTAAGCATCTTCGCGTACATCGTCATGACGGGCTGGTTGCGCTCCGGCGTGGTGAAGTCGACCAGTTGCTTGTAGATATAGCTTTCGTGCTGGCCGGCCAGCTTCGGATTGACCGTGATGGTCGAATTGCCGGCCGCGCCATGGCAGGAGACGCAGGCAGGCAGGCCGCGCGCCGCATCGCCATCGGCGTACAGGGTCGCACCCTTGGCAGCGTCGGCCTTGACGGCCGGTTTCGGTGCTTCAACCGCGGAAGCAGTTGCCGATACAGCCAGCAAAGCGAGCAGCATGGATTTGATAAACGGTGAAAACGCACGATTCATTCAGGCACCCTGAGACAGTGAGAAATTAGTGGTGGACATTGCCGCGCCCTATGGATTTTTGCTTTATTTTCAGGGCCGCAAGCCGCATCGCTGCTACGCCGGCAACAATAAACAACCCCTTATTGTACAATAGCTTCTTGGCGTTATCGCTCCCTTATCGCTCCCTTTTGTTGCATTACTACTCCCATGTCAAAACTCTGGCAAGCCCGCTTCTTTACGACCGTCAACCAATTGCGTGACCTGCCCGATACCACGGTGCCGGAAATCGCCTTTGCCGGCCGCTCCAATGCCGGTAAATCGACCGCCATCAACATCTTGTGTAATCAGAAAGGCTTGGCGTTCGCCTCCAAGACACCTGGCCGTACCCAGCACATCAACTACTTCTCCATCGGCGGCGCCCATGTGGCGCAGCACCGCAAGGATGCCACCATCGTCGAAGAGATCGAATGCCTGCTGGTCGACTTGCCGGGCTACGGCTACGCGGAAGTATCGGGTTCGGCCAAATTGCACTGGCAACGCCTGCTGGGCGACTACGTGCAGCGCCGCGAGCAATTGGCCGGTTTGATCCTGATCATGGATTCGCGCCGTCCGTTCACCGACCTGGATATTCAAATGCTGGAATGGTTCGCCCCGACGGGTAAACCGATCCACTGCATCCTGACGAAAGTCGATAAGCTGAACCGCAATGAATCCGTGAATGCCTTGCGTCAGGCGAAAGCCAAGCTCGACAGCTACGTGGATGAAGACGGCGTCGGCTTCCCGTTCACCGTGCAACTGTTCTCGGCTTTGAAACGCGTCGGCATCGACGAAGCCAACGACAAGATCATGGAACTGGCCGGCATCAGCGAAGACGGCGCGGCCCAGATGGTCGAACTGATCGACATGGAAGACGACGTCGAGCCGGAAGCGGGAACCGACAAACCGGCTTGATCGACATCAACGCTGCGTAAAAAAAGGCTGCCCGTTCACACGGTGCAGCCTTTTTTATTGCCATCAGTTTCACGAGCGCCTAGCGCCGTCCCGGCCCCGGGCGCTTCTCGGAAAAGAATTCCTGGCGCAGGAAGGCAGTCAACTCGGCCGTGTCTTCCACGCGGGCGCTGAGGTTGACGTTACGCCCCAGGCGCCGCGATTCCCAGACGAAATCACCGGGTTTTTCAGCACGGATCAGCTGGATCATCTTCTTGATGATGGCCGTTTCGATGTCGGGTTCATTGCCCAGCTCCACTTTTTCCTGCTTCAGCCAGTTGCGCTTGAAGTTGCCATTCCAGCCCTTGAACTTGACTTCGGCACTGAACGAGGTCTGGTTGACGATGGAAAACACGCCGCCCGAATCCTCGCGGTCGCTGCCGGAATTGCGTCCCTGGGCGCCCGCGATATTCGCCTTGGCCACGCGCATGGCGCGGTCGTTTTCGCTTTCCTCCGCCGGCGGCGTGGGGTTTTGCGCCTCGCGCTGCTTGCGGCGCTGCTCGATCATCGAACTCATGTCTTCAGCCGGCGGCGGCGGCAACGGCACTTTCGACACCAGCGGCGGCGTGAAAGTTTCCAGTTTTGGCTTGTCGCGCGGCACGTCTTTTGTGACCACGCGCTTGCTCGGCGCCGGTGGCGGTTTTACCTTGGCCACTTTCGTGTCCTTCGGTTTCGGCGTGGGCTTGGGCTGGGGCTTCGGTTGCGGCTTGTCCTTCAGCGGCGCAATGTAGACCATCGCGCTTTCCTTCTTCGGCGGCGGGATCTTTTCGATCGTGTCGCTGCGAAACAATGCATACGCCGCCAGCAGCACGTGCAGCAAGACGGACACGCCGAGCGCCACCTTGCGCATGGTGCTGGTCTTGGACCCGTAGGCCGGTGGTGGCTGGATCACTTGCCCGCAGGTGGGGCAAACATCGGAATCGGCAGCCATCAAATGGGTCGTGTCATGCAAAATGAATCGTGCTTTCTGTGTAGCGACAAAAGTAATCTTACAGGGCAGCCATAGTGCCAGAGTCCCTTGCTTTTGGGAACACTTCCTCGGCATTGCCAACCCGAAGCGTACAGGATAGCGACATTCCTTGCAGCGGTATCAGAGTACCCGAGCCGTCTCTTGACGGTTGTTACCGTATGTATCACAGCCCATACAAAACCGGCGCCGCATTCACGCAGGAACGGGGCGCCGGCGGTGGCCGTGTGGCGGCTCAGGCCTTGTTGTCGAGCGCCACCAGTTGCTCGTCCGTCAACGGCCCCGTGCCGCTGTACTTGTCCAGGAATAAATAGATGACGGGGGTGATGAACAGGGTAATCACTTGCGAGAAGAGCAAGCCGCCGACCACGGCCAGGCCCAGCGGCTGGCGCAACTCGGCGCCGGCGCCCAGGCCCAGGGCAATCGGCAAGGCGCCCATCAGGGCCGCCGCCGTGGTCATCATGATGGGGCGGAAACGCAGGATGCAGGCCTGGCGAATGGCCTCAGCCGGCGCCAGCCCGTCGTTGCGCTGCGCATGCAGGGCGAAGTCGATCATCATGATGGCATTTTTCTTGACGATGCCGATCAGCATCAGGATGCCGATGATGGCGATCATGGTCAGGTCCATGCCGAACAGGCGCAGGGTCAGGAGCGCCCCCACCGCCGCCGACGGCAAGCCGGCCAGGATGGTCAGCGGGTGGATATAGCTTTCATACAGCACGCCGAGCAGCACATAGATGACGGCCAGCGCGGCGATGATGAGGATGATCTGGCTGGACTGCGAGCTCTGGAACACGGCCGCGTCGCCGCCGTAGCGCGTGATGATGGAGGCCGGCAAGCTCATGTCCTTGGCCATCGCGTCGATCCTGCCTGTGGCAACGCCCAGCGGCACGTCCGGCGCCAGGTTGAAGGCGATGGTAACGGCCTGCAACTGCCCCTGGTGATTCACGGAGGTGGGGCCGATCGTGCGTTCCACGTAAGCAATACTCGACAGTTTCACCAGTTCGCCCGTCTTGCTGCGCACGGATACGCGTGTAAGGGCATCGTCATACTGGCGGTCGGCCGTGGCCGCTTCCAGGATCACGTAATAGCTGGCGGCCGAAGAATAGATGGTCGACACTTGCCGCTCGCCAAAGGCGCTGTACAGGGCCGTGCGGATGTCGGACATTTGCACGCCCAGCAGATTGGCCTTGTCGCGGTCGATCCTGAGGGATGCCTGCAAGCCCTTGATCTGCGAATCGCTGGTGACGTCGCGGAAGGCGGGATCGGCGCGCATGCCGGCAATAAACTTTTCCGCCCAGTCATTCAAGGCGTCGGGACTGACGCTTTGCAAGGTGTACTGGTAGCGGCTCTTGCTCTGGCGTCCGCCCAGCTGCAAGTTTTGCACGGGCCGGAAATACACAGCCATGCCCGGCACGGTGCTCGTCGCGCGGCGCAGGTTTTCCAGCACCACCGGCATTTTCGGCCGCTCGCTGCGCGGTTTCAAGACCATGAACATGCGGCCCGTGTTGCCGCCGCCGACGAACGAGGTCACATCCTGCACGCTGGGGTCCGCCTTGAGCACGGCCGCCACGCGTGCCTGCAAATCCTGCAGTGCCGCCGAGGAAATGTCTTCCGACGCTTCCGTATTGACCTGGATCTGGCCCAGGTCTTCCTCGGGGAAGAAACCTTTCGGTATCGTGGCGTACAACAGCACCGTCAGCGCAAAGGTACACACGGCAACGAAGAGCACCACGTTGCGGTGCACCAGGGCCTTGTCGAGCAAATGCACGTAAGCGTTGCGCAATGCCGTGAAACCCGCTTCGAAATGGCGGCCAATGAAGGTTTTTTCGCCATGACTGGGGTCGCTGTCATTGTGTTCGCGTGTATCGGCCGGCAGGAAACGGCTGGCCAGCATCGGCACCAGGGTCAGCGACACGACGGCCGACACCAGCACGGCCAGCGAGACGACAACGGCGAATTCATGGAACAGCAAGCCGATCACGCCCGGCATGAAGAAGATGGGAATGAACACGGCCACCAGCGAGACGGAAATCGAGATGATGGTAAAGCCCATCTCTTTCGCCCCTTCCAGCGCCGCGCGCATCGGTTTCTTGCCCATCTCGATATGGCGCACGATGTTTTCCAGCACCACGATGGCATCGTCGACGACCAGGCCCACGGCCAGGGTAATGCCCAGCAGGGAAACGTTGTCGAGGCTGTAGCCGAGCCAGTACAGCAGGGCCAGCGCGCCGAGCAGGGAAATCGGCATGGTGACGGCAGGAATGAAGGTGGCGGCCGCGCGATGCAGGAACAAAAAGATCACCAGCACCACCAGCACCACCGTCAGGGCCAAGGTCAAATTCACGTCGTGGATGGCTTCGCGGATCGACAGCGAACGGTCGTTGACCAGGCTGATTTGTATCGACTGGGGCAATTGCTCCTTGAAGCCCGGCAGCAAACGGCGCACCCCATCAACCACTTGCACAGTGTTGGCGTCCGGTTGGCGCTGCACCATCAGGCTGATCGAGCGCTCGCCATTGAAACTGCCGACGGACTTGATCGATTGAAAACTGTCTTCCACCTCGGCCACGTCTTTCAGGCGCACGGGCTGGCCGTTGCGGCTGGCGACGATCAGTTCGGCAAAATCGGCCGCTTTCATCATTTGCGGATTGCCCTGGATGGTCAGGGTCTGGCTCGGGCCGTCAAGGATGCCCAGCGGGGAATTCGTGTTCGAGGTGCGCAAGGCAACAGCCAGCTCGTCCATCGTCAGGTTGCGCGCATTCATCAGATCGGCACGGGCGCGCACGCGCACGGCAAAGCGTTTCTGGCCATTCACGATGACCTGGGCGACGCCAGGCAAGGTCGACAGGCTGGGCGCGATCAGGTTTTCCGCATAATCGTTGAGGTCCGACAAGTTCAGCGAGGGCGACGTCATCTGGATGAACAGCACGGGCGCATCGGCCGGATTGACCTTGCGGTAGGACGGCAAGTCCGTCATTTCCGTCGGCAACTGGCGCTGCGCGCGCAGCAGGGCCGCCTGCACGTCGACGGCCGCCTCGTTGACATTGATGCTGGCGTCAAATTCCAGGGTCAGCGAGGTATTGCCCAGGGTGCTCGTGGAGGTGATCAGGCTCAGGCCGGAAATGGTGGAAAACTGCTTTTCCAGCGGCAAGGCCACCGACGAGGCCATGGTTTCCGGGCTGGCGCCGGCCAGGTCAGCGCTGACGTTGATGACGGGCGTGTTGTAGCTCGGCAAGGCCGCCACGGGAATTTGCAGGTAGGCCAGCACGCCGGCCAGGATGATGGAGAGGGACAGCAGCACCACCATGACGGGGCGGCGGATGCTCAGTTCGGACAGGTTCATGCTGGCTTGCCCTGTGGTGCGGCGGCGCCATCGGCAGCCTTGTGTTTTTCCACCAGGCGCACTTTGCTACCTGGACGCAAGTTTTGCTTGCCATCGACGATGACCTTTTCATCGCCCGCCAGGCCGGTGACGACGGCGCTCGCTCCGAATGCATACACGCGGGCAATCTTGCGCATCTTGGCCGTATTGTCCGCCTCCATCGAGTACACGAAGGTGCCGGAAGTACTCGTGATGATGGCGTTTTGCGGGATCACCAGCGCATCCTTGAGGGTGCGCACGGTCAGCTGCGTATTCACGTACTGGCCTGGCCACAAATCCGTGCCGCCATTATTGAAGCGGGCCTTGATCCTGATCACGCCCGTGGCAGGATCGACGGCATTGTCGATAAAGCTCAGTTTGCCGTCGAGATGCTTGCCGCCCGCGTCCGACAACAGCGCCGTGACAGGCACCTCGCCCGCCTTTTGCGCCGCCAGCAAGCCCGACAGGCTGCTTTCCGGCAGAGTGAACGACACGTCGATCGGGTCGAGCTGGGTGATGCTTGTCAAGGACGTGGCCGGCTGCACCAGGCTGCCCGCGTAGACATTAATTGCGCCTACCCTGCCCGCCTGCGGCGCGCGCAGGATGGTGTAGCTGGAATCGACCTGGGCGGCGCGCAAGGCGGCCTGGTCGGCGGCCAGCAAGGCGCGTGCCGCGTCGAGCTGGCTTTGCAGCGTATCCACGGCGCCCTGGGCGATGAAGTTTTTGCTCAGCAAATCCTGGTTGCGCTTGAGCTGGCGTTCGAAGTCCTGCACCGAGGCGCGGTCGCGCAAGACCTGCGCCTGCGCCTTGTCGACATTCGCATGCTCGCTGCGCGCGTCCAGCGTAAACATCAGCTCGCCCTGCTTGACGAACTGGCCTTCGCGGATATGCACCTTGGTAATCGTGCTGGTCGTCTGCGGGTGCAAGTCAACGCTGCTGATCGGCATCACGCTGCCATTCGCTTGCAGCACCATCGGTACATCCTGACGCACGGGCGCGACCACGCTCACCGTCGTCGGCGCCTGTCCGCCCTTGCCCCCTTTGCCATCCTGCCCGCCGGTCGCTGCGCCGGGCGGATGATTGAAATACCAGATGCCGCCACCGATACACAGGACCGCACCCACGAGGATTGCCAGACTAGTTTTTTTCATTGTTCTGTCACGCTGTTGCAGCGCAGGGCTGCAGGTTGAATGTAGTTGCCAAGGGGGCATAAAGGACAATATTGTCGCATGGAAATGCTCACTTTCCTGCGTAATACTCTGGCACGACGAGGGTGACTTCCAGTCCACCGTCGACATGATTGAGCAGTGAAACCGTGGCACCATGCTGCTCGGCGATGTTGCGTGCGATGGTCAGGCCCAGGCCCGTACCGCCCGATTCGCGCGAACGCGAGGTCTCGATGCGGTAAAACGGTTCGAACACCTTGGCGAGTTGATCTGGCGCAATACCTGGCCCGCCATCACGGATACGGATGCGTGCCGCACCATCGATGCGCTCGACGCTCACCTGCGCGTACTGGCCGTATTTGACGGCATTGTCGATCAAATTCACCAGACAGCGCCACATGGCGATGGGGCGGGCCATCAAGGCCATGCCGGCCTGCCCGACCAGGGTCACATTCTGGCCGGCATCGGCGGCGTCCGAGCAAACGCTGTCGAGCAGGGAGTCGAGGTCGAGCGCCTGCATCGCTTCCGTGCTATCCATCGAACGGGCCAGGTCCAGCCCTTCCTTGACCATGCTTTGCATGGCCGACAGGTCGCCCACCAGACGGTCATACAGTTCCGTATCGGCCACCTTTTCCAGGCGCAGGCGCAAGCGCGTCAGCGGCGTCTGCAAGTCGTGCGTGATGGCCGCCAGCATTTGTGTACGCTGGGAAATGTGCTGGCGGATGCGCGCCTGCATGGCATTGAAAGCGGCGCTGGCCTGGCGGATCTCGCTGGCGCCCGACAGGGTCAGCGGCGGATGGTTGATATCATTGCCCAGGTCTTTCGCCGCCTGCGCCAGCTGCTTGAGCGGGCGCATGGTCATGCGCGTGACCAGGTAGGCGAGGATGGCGATGCTGATCAGGAAAGGCAGCAAGGTCATCCAGTCGTTATGTTCATTGAACGGCGGTTGCTGGCGCGGCGGCAAGACCATCAGACGCAGCACGTGGCCATCCTGCATGCGCACGTCGAGGTTTTCGCACCTGCCTCCCCATGGCTTGGCGGCAAACATGCCCGGCGACTGGCGCGGCTTGACGCAAGCGGGCGGGCGTTCGACCAGGGCGCTGACCTTGAAGCCTTCGCCCAGCTTGGCTTGCAGGGCGGTGGAGAATTCCGTCGGCGCGCCGGGCGTGTGTTCCGTCGCGGGACGCAACTCCAGGCGCACGCTGCCCTTGTTGGCCACTTTCAGGTAGGCGGCACGCGAGGCCAGCGGCACCACGTCGGCCGCCATCACCAGCTGCTCGGCCCGCTCGACGGCGTGGTAGTCGCGGTATTGCTCGATGGCGCGCTGGCGTTCGCCCACGGCCAGCCACTGCGTCAGCGCGGCCGAAGCGACGATGCCGATCAGCAGGAACATGAAGACGCGGCCCGTCATCGAGCCCAGGAAGGCCTTCACGCGTGCGGCTCCACATTGACCTGGCCGGCCAGCACGTAACCGCCGTTGCGCACGGTCTTGATGATTTGCGGCAAACGGGCATCTTCACCGAGTTTTTGCCGCAGGCGGCTGATCTGGATATCGATCGAGCGGTCGAACGGGTCGGCGTCGCGCCCCTGCGTCAGGTTCAGCAGCTGGTCACGGTTGAGCACGCGGTTCGGGTGTTCCAGGAACACGCGCAGCAGGCGGAATTCCGCGCCCGACAGCATGATCACCAGGCCGCTGGGATTGAGCAGGTGGCGCGCCGTCAAGTCCAGGGTCCAGCCGGAAAAGCGGATTTGCTGCGCCTTGTCCGACGGCACGTTCGACGGCATGGCATGGCTGCGGCGCAGCACGCTACGTATGCGCGCCAGCAATTCACGGGGCTCGAACGGTTTCGGCAAGTAATCGTCGGCGCCCATTTCCAGGCCCAGGATACGGTCCAGCGGCTCGTTGCGCGCCGTCAACATGATCACGGGCACCGTCGATTGCGCGCGCAGCTTGCGGCACAAGGTCAGGCCATCGTCGCCAGGCAGGTTCAAGTCGAGCACGATCAAATCGGGCCGCGTTTCATCGAGGATTTTCCACATAGCCGTGCCATCTGCCGCGCCCAGGGTGCGGTAGGCGTTCGTTTCCAGGTAGTCCGCCAGCAAGCTGCGGATATCGCGGTCATCGTCAACGATGAGAATTGTAGAAGTGGGTTCCATGGTACGAATTATCCCCACTTCCCCCCGCCTTGCACAGCGCATTTGTATCGTCTTGTATATAGAAGACCCGAAGAAACAGTTAGATACAAACTGTCTGGCAGCGGACACTTCGGGGAAACATGGCGCGTCCAACATGGATTCATGTGCAGCAACATGTACATCCCTCACTTTTACAAAGGAATCCAGATGAACGCCTCAATGACAACCTTGCGCAAGAATTTAATCATCGCCATGAGCGTACTCGGCATGGGTGCGGCATCGCTGACCGTCCACGCCCAGGAAGCGGCTGCCAGCGCGCCTGCCGCCAGCAGCAAGATGCAACATGAAGGCCAGCGCGGCCATCAGCGCGGTGGTAATCCCGCCGAACGCATGGCCAAGTACCAGGCCCGCCTGCACGACAAGCTGAAGCTGACGGCCGCGCAGGAACCGGCCTGGACAACGTTCACGGCCGCGAATGCGCCGAAAAAACCGATGGGCGACTGGAAAGCCAGGCGCGAAGCGATGGCCAAGCTGTCGGCGCCGGAACGTATGGAGCAATGGATCGCCATGTCGAAGGAACGCATCGCCAGCCAGGAAAGCCGTCTGGCCTCGCTGAAAACGTTCTACGCCGTGCTGACGCCGGAGCAAAAGAAAGTGTTTGACGACAGCGTGCCTGGCGGCAAGCACGGCGGCCATCGTGGTGACCACCATAAAGCAGGCTGAGCGTAGGTCGGATTAGCGGCGGAACGCTGCGTAATCCGACAACATTGTTGCCGCTGAACGTGGTGGTGTCGGATTACGGCCCGAAGGGCCTAATCCGACCTACTCGTCGAGCTTGCGCAGGGAGGTCAGGAAAGTGGCAGCGTTCTGGAAGCCGATCACGCGCGACTGGGCGATTTCCTGCCCCTGCGGGTTGAACATGATGATGCCAGGCGGGCCGAACAGCTGAAAGCGTTTCAGCATGGCCTTGTCGTCCGCGTCATTGGCCGTCACGTCCACTTGCAGCAACACGGCTTGCCCCATCTTCTCGCGCACGGCGGGATCGACGAAGGTCAGCTTTTCCATCTCGATGCACGACACGCACCAGTCCGCATAAAAGTCCAGCAAGGCTGGCTTGCCATTCAGTTGCGCCAGCGCCGCGTCGAGTTGCGCCACGGTCTTTACGCGCGTAAAAGGTTGCGCATGCACCTGGCCACCGCCCAGGTGCGCCAGCGGCGCCAGCGGGTCGCGGCCACCGCTGGCCACGCCGACCAGCTGCATCGCGCCCAGCACGGCAAACACGAGGCCGAAGGCCTTGGCCACCCAGGCGTTCTGCGCGCCGCTCTTGCCCACCAGCAGATACATGCCGTAGCCGACGAACAGCACCGTCCATCCCAGCATCTGCACGGCGCCCGGCAACACGGGAGAAACCAGCCACCAGGCCACGCCCAGCTGCAGCACGCCAAAGAAGCGCTTGACGGCATCCATCCAGGCGCCGGCACGGGGCAGCAAGGTGCCGGCCGATACGCCCACCAACAGCAAGGGCACGCTCATGCCCACCGCCATGGCGAACAGGGCGCTGCCGCCGATGACAACGTCGCGCGTCTGGCTGATGTACAGCAAGGCGCCGGCCAGCGGCGCGGCCACGCATGGGCCAACGATCAGGGCGGAAATGGCGCCCATGACGAACACGCCCGCCAGACGGCCAGACGACTGCTGGTTCGATACGGACGTCAGCTTGCCCTGCAGGAAAGCCGGCACTTGCAGTTCATACAAGCCGAACATCGACAGCGCCAGGGCCGCCATCAGCAGGGCAAAGAAACCCAGCACCCACGGATTTTGCAGCTGAGCCGCCAGGCCTTCGCCCGCCAGCCCGGCCGCCACGCCCAGCGCCGTATAGACGATGGCCATACCCAGCGCGTAGGTCAGCGACAGCAGCAAGCCGCGCGAGCGGCTGACCTTTCCGCCATCGCCGATGATGATCGACGACAGGATCGGTACCATCGGCAGCACGCACGGCGTAAAGGCGAGGCCCAGGCCCAGCAGCATGAACAAGGGCACGATGACGAGCAGCTTGCCGCCCTTCAGTGCCGCTTCGATCTTGCCCAGCTCGCTTTGCGCGGGCGCGGCGCTTGCCGCCACGGGGGCCGCCGCTACCGGCTCGGGCGTGCTGGTGATATCGGCCTGCGGAATGCTCAGTACCGCCACGCCAGGCGACGCTTGCGCCTGCGGGCCGTTGATGGCCGCCTTGTCGACTGCGGGCGCGGCCGGCAAGGCAAACTTCGACGGCAAGCCGCCCGGTGCCATGCTCTGGCCGCCACCACCCACCAGCTGGGCCGTGGCATCCTGCGGCGCATAGCACAAGCCCTTGTCGGAGCAGCCTTGTCCCGTCGCCTTCAGGGTAAAGGCGCCGGACGCTTCCACGGGAATCGTGATGGTCAGCGTCTTGCGGAAGGTTTCCACGTTCTTCTGGAAGGTTTCGTCAAACTTGACCTTGCCGGCCGGATACACGGGCGTGCCCAGCTTGGCGCCCACGGCGTCGAACTTGAAGCGCTCATGGTACATATAGTAACCATCGGCAATCACATAGATGACGGCGATGGTGGACGGATCCTGCATGCGGGCGGAAAATTTAAAAGCCAGTTCGGGATCGAGGAATTCGTCGTCGGCACGGGCATGATTGGTGCCAAAGACGGCCATGGCCAGCAACAAACAGGTGGTAAACCAGATCAGCAGCTGATGTAGGGGGGCGGCGCGCGCGGTGGCGCTAAAGGGGAAACGGGACATGAACGACCTTTTTCTGCGGCAACAGCTGTGCCATTCGACAAGAGTCGCGCGGAGCAGGCAGCGCTTGTGCCGGGCCGGCGCGAAAGAAGAATAGTACACCGCAGCTGTGATCGTTGCAGCAGAAAACAAAAAAGCCAGGCTAGGCCTGGCTTTCTTAGATGCAATTACTGGGATTACTCGCCAGCAACTTCAACTGCTTCGGTCGTATCTGGACGATCCATCAGTTCAACGAACGCCATAGGAGCGTTATCGCCGACGCGGAAACCCATTTTCAGGATACGCACATAACCGCCGTTACGGTTGGCGTAACGTGGGCCCAGTTCAGCGAACAGCTTCAAGACCATTTCACGATCGCGCAGGCGGTTGAAGGCCAGACGCTTGTTTGCCAGGCAATCAGTTTTGCCCAGGGTCAGAATTGGCTCGACAACGCGGCGCAGTTCTTTTGCTTTTGGCAGGGTGGTTTTGATCGCTTCGTGACGCAGCAGCGATACTGTCATGTTGCGCAGCATTGCCAGACGGTGGGACGAGGTACGATTCAGTTTACGGAGGCCGTGACCGTGACGCATGATAAATCCTTTCGGTGAGTGTTTAAATTCCAGCTCTTCGATCGATGAAGCTAGTGCAACATCGCGGGCCGGTTTGGTGCTTCAAAATAAAAGCCTGGGACACCTGTCCCAGGCAGTTTGCTACAACTACGAATTACTTTTCCAGGCCGGCAGGCGGCCAGTTTTCCAGCTTCATGCCCAAGGTCAAGCCGCGCGATGCCAGCACTTCCTTGATTTCGTTCAGGGACTTGCGGCCCAGGTTTGGCGTTTTCAGCAGTTCGTTTTCCGAACGTTGGATCAGGTCGCCGATGTAGTAGATGTTTTCCGCTTTCAGGCAGTTCGCCGAACGCACGGTCAACTCCAGGTCGTCGACTGGACGCAACAGGATAGGATCGACCAGCGGAGCGCGCGATGGCGCTTCGGCGGCAGCTTCCGTGCCTTCCAGGGCAGCGAACACATTCAACTGGTCCACCAGAACGCGGGCCGACTGGCGGATCGCTTCTTCCGGCGAGATCACGCCGTTGGTTTCGATGTTGATGATCAGCTTGTCCAGGTCGGTACGCTGTTCAACGCGGGCCGATTCAACGAAGTACGATACACGGCGCACTGGCGAGAACGACGCATCCAGAATGATGCGGCCGATGGTCTTGTTCGTGTCTTCCGACAGGCGACGCACGTTACCAGGAACGTAGCCGCGGCCTTTTTCAACCTTGATCTGCATGTCCAGCTTGCCACCAGCGGTCAGGTGGGCGATCACGTGGTCAGGGTTGATCAGTTCGACGTCATGCGGCAGGTCGATGTCGGAGGCCAGGATCGCGCCTTCGCCTTCTTTTTTCAGGGTCAGGGTTACCGAATCGCGGTTGTGGACTTTGAAAACCACACCCTTCAAGTTCAGCAACAGATCGACGACGTCTTCTTGCACGCCATCGAGGGAGGAATATTCGTGGACGACGCCAGCGATCGTCACTTCGGTCGGCGCGTAGCCTACCATCGACGACAGCAGAACGCGGCGCAACGCGTTACCCAATGTGTGGCCATAGCCGCGCTCGAACGGTTCCATCACGACCTTGGCGTGACCTGCACCGAGAGCTTCAACATCGATAATACGTGGCTTCAACAAACTGTTTTGCATGAAATGTCCTTTTCAATACCCTCGGCTCATTACACCGATAAGGCTGATGGCATTAGTGAAACGCCCACTTTACAAAAGCAAAGTGGGCGGAGATCTTGCTACTGACTACTATTAACGCGAGTACAGCTCGACGATCAGCGATTCGTTGACGTCGTTAGCGATTTCGTTACGCTCTGGCAGGGACTTGAAGGTGCCTTCCATTTTCTTGGCATCAACCGAAACCCAGCTAGGCATACCAACTTGTTCAGCCAGCGACAGTGCTTCAACGATACGCACTTGCTTTTTCGATTTTTCACGAACAGCAACGATGTCGCCAACTTTGACCGCGTACGAAGCGATGTTCACAACGATACCGTTCACGGTGAACGCTTTGTGGCTGACCAATTGACGCGCTTCAGCGCGGGTCGAGCCAAAGCCCATGCGGTAGCAAACGTTGTCCAGACGCGTTTCCAGCAACTTCAACAGCGTTTCGCCGGTGTTGCCTTTACGACGGTCTGCTTCAGCGAAGTAGCGGCGGAATTGACGTTCCAGCACGCCGTACATGCGTTTTACTTTTTGCTTTTCGCGCAGTTGGTTACCGTAGTCCGAGGTGCGGGCGCCGGATTTGACACCGTGCTGGCCTGGTTTGACGTCCAGTTTGCACTTGCTGTCCAGCGAGCGACGTGCGCTCTTCAGGAACAGGTCAGTACCTTCACGGCGGGAGAGTTTTGCTTTAGGTCCGATATAACGTGCCACGATACTTCCTTTTTTTAATGATAACGCCCCAGCCACATGCATGATCAAACACGCTGCTGCGGTTAGGCGCTAGTCTGACTCAGCTTCAATCAGACGGTGGCTGAAAACGAAAAACCCGCCAAATAGAATTTGACAGGCAAGAACAGCCGGGCAGTATAACCGTTTCCGGCTCCCTGCTCCAGCGATTTCACACAACTGTACTGAGTTACAACAGACAGCAAAGCAGCTGGCGCCGAAGCGCCCTCTGCAACACTATCTTAGATACGACGACGTTTCGGTGGACGGCAACCGTTGTGCGGTACCGGCGTCACGTCCTGGATCTCGGTGATCTTGATGCCCAGGTTGTTCAGCGCGCGAACGGCGGATTCACGACCAGGACCAGGGCCCTTGATACGTACTTCCAGGTTCTTGACGCCACACTCAACAGCCACTTTACCAGCGGCTTCCGCGGCGACCTGCGCTGCGAACGGGGTCGATTTACGCGAACCCTTGAAGCCTGCACCGCCGGAGGTAGCCCACGACAAGGCATTGCCTTGACGATCGGTGATGGTAATGATGGTGTTATTGAACGAAGCGTGGACATGTGCAATGCCTTCAGCGACGTTCTTTTTAACTTTTTTACGCACGCGTGCTGATGCGGCGTTATTTTGCGACTTAGCCATAATTATTCCCTAGCGGATTATTTTTTCAGCGATTGAGCGGCTTTACGCGGTCCCTTGCGGGTACGTGCGTTCGTACGCGTACGCTGGCCACGGCAAGGCAGACCCTTACGATGACGCATGCCGCGGTAGCAACCCAGATCCATCAAACGCTTGATGTTCATGGACAGTTCACGACGCAGATCGCCTTCGACGATGAATTTACCTACTTCATCGCGCAGCTTTTCCAGTTCGCTGTCATCCAGATCTTTGATCTTTTTGTTGGTTGCTACACCGGTCGATGCACAGATTTTCTCTGCGCGTGGACGGCCCACACCGTAGATGGCCGTCAGGCCGATAACGGTATGCTGATGATTTGGGATATTAACCCCTGCAATACGTGCCATTTGTTATTCCTCGATTAACCTTGACGCTGCTTGTGACGTGGTTCCACGCAGATAACGCGGACTACGCCTTTGCGCTTGATGATCTTGCAGTTGCGGCAGATCCGCTTGACTGATGCGAGAACTTTCATTTTTGGGCTCTTTCTTTCGCTTCTTTGGTTTGATTCAGTGTGTTACTTGGTACGGAACACAATGCGGGCTCGGCTCAGGTCGTACGGCGTTAACTCCACCGTCACCTTGTCTCCAGGGAGAATGCGAATATAGTTCATCCGCATTTTACCTGAAATATGCCCGAGCACCACGTGTCCGTTCTCCAGCTTCACTCGAAATGTTGCATTTGGGAGATTCTCAAGAATCTCGCCCTGCATCTGTATGACGTCGTCTTTTGCCATTCGGTATGTTTACCGCGCTTAACGCGTCGGAATTCCGCCCTTGAAATTTGCTTTGCGCAGCAGCGAATCATATTGCTGCGACATCACGTAGTTCTGTACTTGCGCCATGAAATCCATGGTGACAACTACAATAATCAATAAAGAAGTACCGCCGAAATAGAATGGTACTTTCCACTGGGCTTGCATAAATTCCGGCAATAAACACACCAGGGTGATGTAGACTGCGCCGGCAAGTGTCAAGCGTGTCAGGATCTTGTCGATGTAACGGGCTGTCTGCTCGCCTGGACGGATCCCGGGAATGAACGCACCGCTTTTCTTCAAGTTATCCGCTGTTTCCTTGCTGTTAAACACCAGCGCTGTATAGAAGAAACAGAAAAACACGATCGCCACTGCGTACAACAGCGCATGGATAGGCTCACCAGGCCCCATCGATGCTGCCAAATCTTTCAAGAACCGCACCGCAGGGTTAGCGTTGTCGGCGCCCTTTGAAAACCAGTCCACGATAGTGGCCGGAAACAAGATGATCGAAGAAGCAAAGATCGGCGGGATCACGCCGGCCATGTTCAGCTTCAACGGCAAATGGCTGGTTTGACCGCCATAAATCTTGTTGCCTACCTGGCGCTTCGCGTAATTGACCAATATTTTGCGCTGACCACGTTCGACGAATACAACGAAGTACGTTACCAGTGCTACCAGAATCACGATGAAAATCGCGCTGAAGCTGCCGATCGAACCATTCGACACCTGAGTGAACAAGCCACCCAACGCCGACGGCAGACCTGCTGCAATCCCGGCAAAAATGATGATCGAGATGCCATTACCCAAACCACGCTCGGTAATTTGCTCACCCAACCACATCAAAAACATTGTTCCGGTCAACAAAGTGACGACCGTCACGAAGCGGAATGCAAGACCAGGTTCCAACACCAGACCAGCTTGCGACTCCAGTGCGACTGCAATGCCTAACGCTTGGAACAGTGCCAGGGCAACCGTGAAATACCGGGTGTACTGGGTGATCTTGCGACGACCTGCTTCGCCTTCTTTTTTCAACGCTTCCATCTGCGGTGACACGATCGACAGCAATTGCATGATGATCGAGGCCGAGATATAAGGCATGATACCCAGCGCAAACACTGTAAAACGAGACAAGGCACCGCCCGAGAACATGTTGAACATGCCCAGGACGCCGCCTTCGTGCTCCTTGAACAGCGAGGCTAATTGTGTCGGGTCAATCCCGGGAACCGGGACGTGAGCACCGATACGATAAACCACCAATGCGCCAAGCAAAAACCAGAGCCGTCCCCAAGGGAAACCGGCCGCTGCACTTTTAGCAAGTTGTGGATTAGTCGCCAATTTTCGCTCCGATCAAGCTGTTAGCGGTCAACTCAGGCTACCGAGCCGCCGGCTGCTTCGATGGCTGCTTTCGCGCCAGCGGACACTTTCAAGCCCTTCAAATTCACCGCTTTGGTGATTTCGCCGGACAAGATCACGCGCACGTCACGGGCCAACACGCCCAGAACGCCAGCTTGCTTCAAGACCAGAATGTCGACATCGCCAACCGCCAGGTTGTTCAGATCGGACAGGCGCACTTCAGCTTTGAAGGTTGCGTGCATCGATTTGAAACCGCGCTTAGGCAGACGGCGTTGCAGAGGCATCTGACCGCCTTCGAAACCGACTTTATGAAAGCCGCCCGAACGCGATTTCTGACCTTTGTGACCACGACCCGAGGTTTTACCCAGGCCGGAGCCGATACCGCGACCGACGCGACGCTTGTAGTGCTTAGCGCCTTCGGCTGGTGCAATAGTATTCAATTCCATGATTTGCTCCGTTCGTGTAAGCCCGAAGGCTTACCCGACAACTTTAACGAGATACGATACTTTATTGATCATGCCGCGTACGGATGGGGTGTCTTGCAATTCGGAAACCGAATTTACACGACGCAGACCCAGACCGCGCACGGTAGCGCGATGCGATTCGCGCGTACCGATCAAGCCCTTGACCAATTGCACTTTGACTGTGTTTGTCATTTTGTCCACCTTAAGCCAGAATGTCTTCAACCGACTTGCCGCGTTTGGCAGCGATATCGGAAGCAGTGCTCATTTTCGACAGGCCGTCCAGCGTAGCGCGTACCAGGTTGTATGGGTTGTTCGAACCGGTGGATTTCGCCACCACGTCCGTCACGCCCATCACTTCGAAGATAGCGCGCATTGCGCCACCAGCGATAACGCCAGTACCAGGCTTAGCTGGGTTCATCAGGACCTTGGAGGCGCCGTGACGACCAACAACCGTGTGATGCAAGGTACCGTTTTTGAGCGGTACTTTGATCAGGTTGCGACGGGCTTCTTCCATTGCCTTCTGCACGCCAACTGGCACTTCTTTCGATTTGCCCTTGCCCATGCCGACGCGGCCATCGCCATCACCAACTACGGTCAGCGCGGCGAAACCCATGATACGACCACCCTTGACCACTTTGGTCACGCGGTTGATCGCGATCATTTTTTCGCGCATGCCATCATCCGGCTTGTCGCTTTGCATTTTTGCTTGCATTTTTGCCATGATTGATCCTTAGAACTTCAGACCGGCTTCGCGTGCGGCTTCTGCCAACGCTTTCACACGGCCGTGGTAACGGAAACCGGAGCGGTCGAACGCAACTTCGGTAATTCCTGCTTTCAACGCTTTTTCAGCGACGCGCTTGCCGATCAAGGCTGCAGCAGCGGCATTGCCGCCTTTGCCGGATTGGCCTGCCAGTTCAGCGCGAACTTCCGCTTCAGCCGTCGAGGCCGAAACCAGGACTTTAGCGTCCGGGCTGATCAGGTTGGCGTAAATGTGCAGGTTGGTGCGATGCACCGACAAGCGATTTACTTTCAATTCCGCAATCTTGATGCGGGTTTGGCGTCCGCGGCGAAGCCGTGATTCTTTCTTATCCATCGTCAGCCCCTAATTACTTCTTCTTGGTTTCTTTAAGCTTAACCACTTCGTCCGCATAGCGAACGCCCTTGCCTTTATAAGGCTCAGGAGCGCGGTAAGCACGAACTTCAGCGGCTACCTGGCCAACCTGTTGACGGTCGATACCTTTAATCAGGATCTCGGTCGGGGTTGGTGTTGCGCAGGTAACGCCAGCTGGCATGTCATGCACTACAGGGTGCGAGAAACCCAGGGACAGATTCAACTTGTCGCCTTGAGCTTGCGCCTTGTAACCCACGCCTACCAGGTTCAGCTTTTTCTCGAAACCCTTGGTGACGCCAACAACCATGTTGTTGACCAGTGCGCGCAGCGTGCCGGACATGGCATTGGCTTCGCGGCTGTCGTTCGCCACGTCGAAACTCAGGGTTCCTGCATTGTTTTCCACTTTAACCTGGCCGGTGAGGGCCTGGGAAAGTACGCCCAGCGGGCCTTTTACGGTGATCGCTTGTGCGGAGATGGCGACTTCGGCGCCAGCTGGCACTACGATAGGCATTTTAGCTACTCGAGACATGTGTAACTCCTTAAGCCACGTAGCAAATAACTTCGCCGCCGACACCGGTAGCGCGTGCTTTGCGGTCAGTCATGACGCCTTGCGGAGTCGACACGATCGCCACACCCAAGCCATTCATCACAACAGGGATCTCGTCTTTACCCTTGTAGACGCGCAGACCCGGACGGGACACGCGCTCCAAGCGCTCAATGACGGGACGGCCAACATAATACTTCAAACCGATTTTCAGTTCCGCTTTGCCACCAGCTTCGGCAACAGCGAAATCTTCAATGTAACCCTCGTCCTTCAGGACGCTGGCAATCGCAATTTTGACTTTCGACGATGGCATGGCCACGGTCGTCTTTTGCACGCCTTGTGCATTGCGAATGCGGGTCAGCATATCGGCGATAGGATCGCTCATACTCATTGCATATTCTCCTATTACCAGCTTGCTTTTGTCATACCCGGAATTTCACCACGCATGGCGAATTCACGGAGCTTGATACGACCCAGACCGAATTTACGGAATGTGCCGCGCGGACGACCAGTGATGGCGCAACGGTTACGTTGACGCGTCGGGTTCGAGTTACGTGGCAGCGCCTGCAATTTCAGGCGAGCTTCGTAGCGCTCTTCTTCCGATTTCGATTGGTCATCGACGATGGCCTTGAGAGCTTCGCGCTTAGGGGCGAATTTCGCCACCAGGTCAGCACGCTTGATCTCACGATTAATCAGTGACAGTTTGGCCATGATCAGTTCCTGAAAGGGAATTTAAAGGCGGCGAGCAAAGCTTTGGCTTCGTCATCGGTCTTAGCGGTTGTCGTGATGCTGATATTCATACCGCGCAACGCGTCAATCTTGTCGTATTCGATTTCAGGGAAAATGATCTGTTCCTTGACACCGATGTTGTAGTTGCCACGACCATCAAATGCACGGCCGTTCACACCACGGAAATCGCGTACGCGCGGCAGAGCCACGGTAATGAAGCGATCCAGGAACTCGTACATGCGAGCGCCGCGCAGGGTGACCATCGTACCGATCGGGTAACCTTCACGGATTTTGAAGCCTGCGATCGCTTTGCGGGACTTGGTGGTCACTGGCTTCTGGCCGGCGATCTTGGTCAAGTCAGCAACTGCGTGCTCGAGAACTTTTTTATCCGCGATAGCCTCACCAACACCCATGTTCAGGGTGATCTTGGTCAGGCGTGGAACTTCCATTACCGACTTATAACCAAACTTGCTGGTCAGGTCGGCAACGACTTTTTCTTTATAGAATTCTTGGAGACGTGCCATGATTTCTTAAGCCTTCACTACTTCGCCGGAGGATTTAAAGATGCGGACTTTCTTGCCGTCCACTTCTTTGAAACCCACGCGATCTGCCTTGCCAGTCGCTGCATTAAACAATGCAACGTTGGACACGTGAATTGGCATGGTCTTATCGACGATACCACCAGTTACGCCAGTCATCGGGTTTGGCTTAGTCGCTTTTTTAGCGATGTTAATGCCGTCAACCACGATATGTTCAGCATCGATACGCTGCTGTACCACACCACGTTTGCCCTTGTCTTTCCCGGTCAGAACGATGACTTCGTCGTTTTTACGAATCTTATCCATTACGACTCCTTACAGGACTTCCGGTGCCAGGGACACGATTTTCATGAACTTCTCAGTACGCAGTTCGCGTGTGACAGGTCCAAAAATACGGGTACCGATCGGTTCCAGCTTGGCGTTCAACAGAACGGCGGCATTGCCGTCGAACTTCACCAGGGAACCGTCTTGGCGGCGAACACCTTTAGCGGTGCGCACAACCACGGCGTTATAAATTTCACCTTTTTTGACACGGCCACGTGGCGCAGCAACCTTAACGGTTACCTTGATCACATCGCCAATGCCAGCATAACGGCGCTTGGAGCCGCCCAATACCTTGATGCACATTACTTCTTTGGCACCGGTATTGTCAGCCACTTCGAGCCGGCTTTCAGTTTGAATCATAGTATTCTCTTTCCCAACTTAAGCCGAAGAATCCACACAATGTAGACCCACGGTCAGTCTTGGTCCCGCCAGAGCCGCCCTGCTGGGCTTCACTGTTTGGGTGCATGACCTTCATACATCAACTGACCGCGAATGCTACTGTCTGTGGCCAGACACTTTGCGGCGTTACATGAACGAAGCCCGCAAGTATTACATACAATTTGCGGGCCTGCAAGTACTAATTAAAACCCACCGCCGAAACGGTGGTTTTTATTTAAACGGTTGGTGCGGCTTGAACCACACGTGTTACCGTCCATGCCTTCGTTTTGGAGATCGGGCGACCTTCCTGGATCTCGACCGTATCACCGGCCTTGACTTGGTTGGTCTCGTCATGCGCGTGATACTTGTTCGAGCGCATGATGATCTTGCCATACAAAGGATGTTTTACGTGGCGCTCGATCAGAACGGTAACGGTCTTGTCCATCTTGTCCGAAACCACTTTACCGATCAGCGTGCGCTTGAGCGACTGTTTCACTGGTTCGTTCATTTGGCTTCCTTCAGATTCATTACCGTCTTCACACGCGCGATATCGCGGCGTACCTTCTTGAGCTGCGAAGTGTTGCTCAGCTGCTGCGTAGCGATTTGCATGCGCAGGCCGAACTGTGCCTTCAACAGGTCATTCAGCTCTTTTTGCAGAGCTGGCTGGTCCTTGCCGCGGAGTTCAGATGCTTTCATATACAACTCCAATTATTGGCCGACTTGGCGGATGACAAACGTCGTCGCCAGTGGCAGTTTAGCGGCGGCAAGACGGAAAGCTTCCCGTGCCAGCGCTTCATCAACGCCATCCATTTCGTACAGTACTTTGCCTGGCTGAATTTCAGCGACGTAGTACTCAGGATTACCTTTACCGTTACCCATACGGACTTCAGCCGGTTTGTTCGAAATCGGTTTGTCCGGGAAAATACGGATCCAGATACGGCCACCGCGCTTGATGTGACGCGTCATTGCACGACGCGCCGCTTCAATTTGACGCGCAGTGATACGACCGCGCGCAACTGCCTTCAGACCGAATTCGCCAAACGACACGGCGGTGCCGCGGCTGTGCGAAATACCGGTATTACGGCCTTTCTGCTCTTTACGATACTTTCTGCGTGCTGGTTGCAGCATGATTATTCTCCTGCTTTCTCAGCTGGTGCTGCTGCGGCGGCCGGTTTAGCGGCGGTACGCACACGTGCACCTGGTGCTGTGGATGGTTTCGCACCGGCACCGGCTGGACGTGGACGGCCAGCTGGCTTGCCATCGTCACGGCGTGGGCCGCGGCTTTTCTTCTCGTCAGCTGGGGTATCGATGACTGGTGCATCGCCGTTAGGCGCGCGGTCACCTTTGTATACCCACACCTTGACACCGATGATGCCGTAGGTGGTCGACGCTTCGCTGGTACCGTAGTCGATATCGGCGCGCAGGGTATGCAGAGGCACGCGGCCTTCGCGGTACCACTCTTTACGCGCGATTTCGATACCGTTCAGACGGCCGGACGACATGATCTTGATACCGAGAGCACCCAGGCGCATTGCATTTTGCATTGCACGCTTCATGGCGCGGCGGAACATGATCCGTTTTTCCAGCTGCTGAGCGATCGAATCGGCGATCAGTTGCGAGTCGATTTCTGGCTTGCGAATTTCTTCGATGTTCACGTGAACAGGTACGCCCATGATCTTGGTCAGCGCGGACTTCAGTACTTCGATGTCTTCGCCTTTTTTACCAATGACCACGCCTGGACGCGAGCTGTAGATCGTGAAGCGCGCGTTCTTAGCTGGGCGCTCGATAACGATGCGACCAACGGATGCGTTCTTCAGTTTCTTTTTCAGGTAAGCACGTGCTTTCAAGTCTTCGTTCAGCATGGCAGCGAAATTACCGTTGCCTGCATACCAGCGCGAAGCCCAGTTACGGGTGACCGCCAGACGGAAACCGGTTGGATGAATTTTCTGACCCATCGTGGCTCCTTAGTTACCGACAGTCACGTAAACGTGACAGGATTGTTTCGAAATACGGTCGCCACGGCCTTTTGCACGCGCGGTGAAGCGCTTCAGGACCGGGCCCTTTTCGACGTAGATCGTTTTCACGAACAATTCGTCGATGTCCGCGCCATCATTGTGCTCGGCATTCGCAATAGCGGATTCCAGAACGCGCTTGATGATCGCAGCACCTTTTTTCGGGCTGAATTGCAAGATGTTGAGTGCAGCGTCAACTTTCTTGCCACGGATCAGGTCCGCAACCAGGCGGCCCTTTTGGTCCGACAGGCGCACACCTTTGAGGATAGCTTTAGTTTCCATTATTTCTTAGCCTTTTTGTCAGCTGCATGGCCCTTGAACGTACGGGTCAGTGCGAATTCGCCGAGCTTGTGACCAACCATGTTTTCGGAAACATAAACCGGCACGTGCAGCTTGCCGTTATGAACCGCGATCGTCAGGCCGATAAAGTCAGGCATGATTGTCGAACGACGCGACCAGGTTTTGATTGGCTTTTTGTCTTTGGCTGCTTGCGCGGCTTCAACTTTTTTCACCAGGTGGGCGTCACAGAACGGCCCTTTTTTCAATGAACGTGTCATGTGCTACCCCTTATTTCTTGCCGCGGCGCGAGACGATCATGGAAGTCGTACGCTTGTTGCTGCGTGTTTTCTTACCCTTAGTCTGTTGGCCCCAAGGCGAAACTGGATGACGACCAGCTGCTGTTTTACCTTCACCACCACCGTGCGGGTGATCGACCGGGTTCATGACCACACCGCGAACGGTAGGACGAACACCGCGCCAGCGCATCGCACCAGCTTTACCGATTTTACGCAGGCTGTGCTCGGCATTGCCGACTTCACCAACCGTTGCGCGGCACTCGATGTGCACGCGACGTACTTCACCCGAGCGCAGACGCACTTGAGCGTAGGTACCTTCACGTGCCATCAGCACAACGCCAGCGCCGGCGGTACGTGCCATTTGGGCACCTTTACCTGGCAGCATTTCAACGCAATGCATCACGGTACCGACTGGGATGTTACGGATTGGCAAGCAGTTACCCGATTTGATCGGTGCTTCCGAACCGTTCATCACGCTGTCGCCAACGGCCATGCCTTTGGTTGCGATGATGTAGTGACGTTCGCCGTCGGCGTAGCACAACAGAGCGATATTCGCGGTGCGGTTTGGATCGTATTCGATACGTTCCACTTTCGCTGGAATACCATCTTTGGTGCGCTTGAAGTCGATCAAGCGGTAGTGTTGCTTATGACCACCACCGATATGACGGGTGGTGATGTGACCGTTGTTGTTACGACCAGCGGTCTTGGATTTCTTTTCAACCAGGGCAGCAAATGGACGACCTTTGTACAGGTCGGCATTCACCACCTTCACCATGCCGCGACGGCCTGGCGAGGTTGGTTTCATCTTAACGAGTGCCATTATGCAGCCTCCTCGGAGAAGTTGATTTCCTGGCCAGGCTTCAGGCACACGAAAGCACGCTTGGTATGGTTACGACGACCGTTGAACTTGCCGGTGCGCTTTTGCTTACCTTCGCGGTTTGCAGTTTGCACGGACAGAACTTCAACCTTGAACAGCAGTTCGACCGCTGCCTTGATTTCAGGCTTGGTTGCATCCGGCAGTACGCGGAATACAATTTGCTCGTTCTTTTCCGCGACCATGGTGGCCTTTTCGGAAATGACCGGCGCCAACAGCACCTTCATCAAGCGTTCTTCGCTATGTTTCAAAATCGCGCTCATGCCAGCATCTCCTCAATCTTAGCCAATGCAGCTTTGGTGACCAAGATCTTCTTGTAGAACACCAGGGACATCGGGTCTGCGTGACGTGGCTCAACGACGAGTACGTTAGGCAGGTTGCGCGATGCCAGTTCCAGGTTTTCGTTCAGAACGTCGGTGATGATCAGAACCGAATCAAAGCCCAGGCCGTTCAATTTTTGCGACAGCAGCTTGGTTTTTGGCGCGTCGATCGTCAGATCGTCGATGACGATCAGGCGCTCTTCGCGAGCCAGCTGCGACAGGATCGAGCAGATACCTGCGCGATACATCTTTTTGTTCACTTTGTGGGTGAAGTTTTCGTCAGGCGAGTTCGGGAAAATCCGACCACCGCCGCGCCACAGTGGCGACGACGACATACCAGCACGAGCGCGGCCGGTACCTTTTTGGCGCCATGGCTTTTTCGTCGTGTGGTGAACTTCTTCACGGTCTTTTTGCTTGCGGTTACCACTACGTGCATTCGCTTGATAAGCGATGACGACTTGGTGGATCAGCGCTTCATTGTAGTCACGGCCGAAAATCGTATCGGCTGCAGCAACGTTCGAGGCGGCTTGACCTTGCGCATTCAGAAGCTTGAGTTCCATCGTTTAAGCTCCCTTCTTGGCTTTGGTTTTGATGGCTGGCGAGACAACTACCTGGCCATTTTTCGCACCTGGAATCGCGCCTTTGACCAGCAACAGCTGACGGTCGGCATCGATACGGGCGATCACGAGGTTCTGGATCGTACGGTTAACGTCACCCAGATGACCGGTCATGCGCTTACCAGGGAAAACGCGACCTGGATCTTGTGCCATACCGATGGAACCTGGAACGTTGTGCGAACGCGAGTTACCGTGCGTTGCACGGCCAGAAGCGAAGTGGTAACGTTTGATAACGCCTGCATAGCCTTTACCGATGGTAACGCCTTGCACGTCGATCTTTTGACCGACTTCGAACAGGGAAGCAGCGACAACATCGCCAGCTTTCAGTTCAGCCGCTTTAGCAGCATCGACACGGAACTCTTTCAACAGAGTACCGGCTTCAACACCAGCTTTAGCGTGATGACCAGCAACAGCTTTGGTCACGCGGGAAGCGCGACGTTGACCGAATGCGACCTGAACAGCGGAGTAACCATCTGTTTCAGGGGTTTTGATTTGCGCAACACGGTTGTTCGATACGTCCAACACGGTGACCGGGATCGAATCCCCTTCATCCGTGAAAATGCGCATCATACCAACCTTGCGACCGAGAAGGCCTAGGCTCATTTTTTCTCCATTCCCACCTGCGATTGGGCGGGGCTTGTTTAACTACAAAGTAACGTAGGACTCAAAAAAGACGAATCCATACCGAAGCCGGCTAGTATATAGCACAAAAACCCTTGACGCAACAAGTTAACACGAGGTATGTCAAAGTGTTGCGCGACGCCCCTGCGGGAGTTGTCGGCGCGCCGAAAAAAACCTGCTGCAGGGCAAGCTAACGGACGAAAAGCACGGCTTCATGCGGCCTGGCGGACGATGACAGAAACACACGCGCCGCGAAATGGCATGCGCGCCCCACCCCGCCCCTCCCGGACGCGAGGCCCGAAAAAAAGCCAGCCCGGGCATATACCGTCCGCTCTGGCTGGAAGGCGGCGCATGGCGCGCGGGTAGCGTTTATTCCTGCGGCACTCCTTTACCAATCTGATACCAGTCCACCTTGCGCGTCGCCACCATGATGGCTGCCAGCACGGCAAACAGCAGGATGCTGCCCATCACCAGCGCATTGTTTTCCGAGCTCAGCAAGCCGTACAGCGCGCCATACAGCATGGTCAGGGCCACACCGAAGCCGATGCCGCGCCAGGCGTTGTGCAGCACGTGCACCAGATAAAAGCTGGTCAGCGCGATACAGGCGGCGCTGGCGATCAGGTAGGCGGCCAGGAAGGCGATGTGCTCGGCCAGGCCTACCAGCAGCAGGAAAAAGATCACCAGCGACAGGCCCACCAGCAAATACTGCACCGGGTGGATCGGCAGGCTTTTCAAAATTTCAAAGATGAAGAAGGCGGCAAAGGTCAGCGCCACGAACAGCAAGCCGTATTTGGTGGCCCGGTCCGACTGCGAATACACATTCACGGGCTCGATGAAGCCCACGCTGAAGCGGTCCACCTGACCCAGCGGCGCACTGTCTGGCACCTTGAATTCTCCCTCGATGGTGCTCAGCTGCGTTTGCGCATTGGTGGCCAGCGAGGAGATGTTCCACTCGACCTGAAAGCCATCGGCATTGATCTGGCGATGTTTCGGCGACGGCAGGAAGCGGCCGCCAAACTGCGGATGGGGCCAGTTCGACTTGATGCTGATCTGGCTGTTTTTCGCCACCGGGACGAAATGCTGGCGTTCGATGCCATCGAGGCCCAGGTCAAAGCTGAATTTCACCTGTTGCGCCTGGGCCAGCGGCATGGCGCCCAGCGGCGCATGCAGGCCGCTGCGGAAGGCAAACAGCTCGGTGCCCTGCTCGAATTCGATCTTCTGGCCGCCCCAGTCGATTTTCGGGATGTTGCGGATGCCGCGCACGTCCTCGATGGACAGGGCCACGAAAGGCGTGCCCAGGGTCACGCGCGAGTCCGGCGACTTGCGCGGCAGTTGGCTGCCGGCCGGCACCGTGAAGTCGCCCTGGAAGGCATGCTGGCCGCTGTAGACCAGCACCTGATGAATGCCGCGGTAGCGGCGATCCGCGTCGATGCTGCCATTGATCAGCAGGTTGTTCGGGTAGGCGAGAAAGCGGCGCTGCACCGTGCGGTGCAGCAACTCCGTGCGCACGGGCGACTTCGCTTCCTTGTCATCGCCGCTGGCCACTTCCACGCGCTCTTCGTACTGTTCCGTGTAGGGAATCACCAAGATGGGGCCGATGATGGTTTGTTCGCGCACCGAATCGGCGGCGATGCTGTTGACGGCTTCCTGGCGGAATTCCATCCGCTCCTTGATCGTTTCCTGAATCATCAGCAAAGGCAGGCCGATCAGCAGCATCAGGCCGAACACGATCAACGCTTTGACGAATAGAGTTTTTTGCATGGCGCATCCTTGAAGTAAGGATGCCAGTGTAAAAAAGCTGTATGCGCTGACGATGCAGTCTGTGTGAAGCCGGCAAATAAAGTGTGCTACGCCAGCGGCAGGCACAGGCGCGCACAGGCGCCGCCCTCAGTATGATTGAGCACTTCGACCGTGCCGCCATGCAGGGAAGCGACCTCGCGCACAAAGGGCAGGCCCAGGCCCGTGCTCTTGCCGGCGCTCGGGCGCGGCAAGGAATAAAAACGCTCGAAGACGCGTTCGAGCGCATACGCGGGGATGCCCTCGCCTTGGTCGCGCACGGCAATTTCCATCTGGCTGCCCTGGCGATGCGCCGTCAGGTCGATGCAGCTGCCGGGCGGCGCAAAGCCAGCCGCATTGTCGAGCAGGTTGCCCAGCGCCTGGCGCAGCAGCAGGGCGTCCCCGGCCACGCTCCCCTCTTCCGCCTGCAACTGCAGGCGCACGCCACGCGCTGCCAGAGTGGCGGCTGCGTCCTGCGCCACTTGCGCCAGCAGGGGCGCCAAGGCGATACGCTCGGGCTTATCCAGGCGCTGCTGCTTTTCCACGCGCACGAGGGCCAGCAGCTTGTCGATCAACTGCCGCTGGCGCGCATTCTGTTCCAGGATACTGGCGAGGAACTGGCGGCGCTCGGCCGGCGGCATGTCTTCCTGCAGCAGTTCGGCTGAGGCCTGGATGGCAGCGATCGGGCTTTTCAATTCATGTGCCAGGGTGTGCATCAGCTGCTCCACATATTCCTTCCCTTCCAGGCGCGTGCGCATCACCTCCAGCGCCCGCCCCAGGGTGCCGATCTCGTTCCTGCCCAGCGCCGGCAGCGCCACCTTGCGCCCCGCTTCCACGTCGCCGATGTAATGCATCAGCTTGCCCAGCGCATGGTGCAACCACCAGGCAAATGCCAGGCCGATCAGCAGGGACAACAGCAACAGCACGGCGCCACGCTGCAATATCTTGCGCTGGCTGCGCTCGACAAACGCTTGCACGCTGGCGTTCGGCTTGGCCACCGTCAGCACGCCGATCACCTCATTGCCGTCACGAATCGGGGCGGCCACATGCATCACCGTCGACATCTCGTCGTCTGGCCGGCTGCGCGTGCTGCGCGCGCCATACTTGCCCTGCAAGGTGAGATACACGTCATTCCAGCGCGAATAGTCGCGCCCCACGTCGCGCCCGCTGGAATCGAACAGTACGATGCCATGCCGGTCCGTGATGGTGATGCGGTAATCGAGCGTGCGCTTGCGCACGCCATTGATACTGACGTCGACACCATGGCGCGCGTAATCCTGCATGCGTTCAGCCAAGGGCGATTGCGCCAGCGTGCCCGCCTTTACGTCGGGCGCCACCAGGCTGGCCAGCAATTGCGAGGTATCGACCAGGGTGTCTTCCAGAGTCGAGCGCACGCCCGGCTTGACCTGCTCCATGAAGACGTTCAGCAGGAACCACGCGGCCAGGCCCACGATCAGGAAGTAGCCCAGCAGGATGCGCAGGCCGATTTTCATGCGCTGGCCAGGCTATAGCCGAGGCCACGGTGGGTGTGGATAGGGTCGACCTGCGCATCCACGACACGCAGCTTGGCGCGTAGCGATTTGACGTGCGCATCGACGGTGCGCTCGAGCGTGTCGGGCGCACCGCTCCACACGCGCTCCATCAACTGCGCGCGCGACAGCACGTGGCCTGGATGCGCCAGCAGGGTTTTCAGCAACAGGTATTCATAGCGGGTCAGGTCCAGCGGCTGGCCGTGAAACAGCACTTTCGCCTCCAGCGCGCGCAACTCGAAGCGCGCCGGCGCGGCGACTGGCGCGGCTATCGTCATGCCAGTCTCGCGCGGCACCTGGGCGACGCCTGCGCGGCGCAGGATAACGCGGATGCGCGCCACCAGTTCGCGCGGCGAAAACGGTTTGGTGACGTAATCATCGGCGCCGATTTCCAGGCCGACGATGCGATCGATCTCGTCGCTGCGGGCCGTCAGGAAGATCACCGGCACCTCGGAAAACTGGCGCAGCCGGCGGCACACTTCCAGCCCGCTCATGTCGGGCAAGCCCACGTCGAGCACCACCAGCACGGGCATCTGCGCCGCTTCGCCGGGCGCTGGGCGCAGCGCGGCCAGGGCGTGCTCGCCCAACATCACATGGCGCGGCGTAAAGCCGTCCGTGCGCAGGGCATAGGCGATGCTGTCGGCAATCGCCTGTTCATCTTCCACGATCAGGACAGTCTTGGACATGGCGGCGGCACGCATTAATGGACAAGCCCGGAGTATCCCTGAAGCGGGCAAGCGACGTCAATCGCGCGCCTTGCGGTGCGCCGGCAAAAAGCCACCCGCCCCAGAAAACTTATAGTATATTTACCGCAGCATGACTCCACTGATACACCGTGTCCAACACCCGTCCGAGGAGACTATGAAGACCCATACCATCAGCCTGCTATGCGCTGTCAGCCTGCTGGCCGCCTGCGCGGCGCCAGCGACGCTCCCCACTTCCAACGCACAACACGACGCCTGCAACGCGGCCGAGCTCAAAGGCCAGTTTGGTGAAGCGGAACTGGCTTGCGTACAGGCGCTGCGCAGCGCCGAGCAGGCCGGTGCCAGCGCGGATATCCTCTCGCAACGCCAGTACAACCTGGGCCGCATCAAGCGCTTGCAGGGCAAGAATGCCGAAGCGGAGCAGTTGTACCGGCAAGCCCTGGCCACGGAAGAAGCGGCGCAACCACGCAGCGATGCGCGCATCGGGCGCCGCATGGTGGAGCTGGCGTCGGCGCTGGCGGCGCAAGGCAAGTGGCAGGAAGGCACGGGATACCTGGAGAAAGTGCTGCCGCTGCTGCCGAAGCTGTCATCCGCCTCGCGCACGCATTCGGCGCAAGTGCTGCGCCAGTACGCCAAACAGCTGCAAGGCGGCCCGCAGGCGGCGCTCGGCAATCGCTTCGACGCGGTCGCGGCCAGCCTGTAAAAGAGACTCCCGGGGCCCGGCCTACGGCTGGGCGACGTGGATGCTGGCCTTGATGTGCTTGAGGTGGGCCACGATGGTGAACGTCATCACCACCAGCAGAGACCATGAGCTCCATTTGCTGACATGCACCACCGACCAGGCGCCAAGCTGGTTCGGATAGCGCCACACGCCCCAGAAGGTGCTGATGTTTTCAGCCAGCCAGATAAAGAAGCCGACCAGCACGAAACCGAGCAGCAAGGGCATGCTGCGGTCGCGGTCGAGCGGACGGAACACCACGGTGGTGCGCGCGTACAAGCCCAGCGCGCAGGCGGCCAGATACCAGCGATAGTCGCCGATGTAGTGATGGGTGAAGAAGTTGGCGTAGATCAGCAGCGCGATCAGCACCGCCATCCAGTACGGCGGATGGTGGCGTATCCGCATGTCGAGCAGGCGCCAGGTCTGGATGATGTAGCTGCCGACGGCCGCGTACATGAAGCCGGAAAACAGGGGCACGCCGAACACCTTGCTGTAGGCGAAGTCAGGATAGCTCCACGACTGGATCGCCCCCGATACCTTGAACACCTCCAGCGCGAAGCCGACCGCATGAAACAGGCAGATGGCTTTCAATTCATCCCACGTTTCCAGTCCGCCCCACAGCATCGCACCCTGGATCGCCAGGGCCGCCAGCAGCAGCACGTCATAGCGCGGCAAGCCGAACAGGCCGGCGCGCGGCACCAGGAACACGGTAGCAAAAAACAGTCCCACGAACAGGCACGACCTCGCCTCCTTGATGCCGAAATACAGGAATTCGGTCAGGAAGCGCGGCCAGCCGCGCAAGCGCTGACGGGGAGTGGCATTTAACAGGTGGGTATCGAGGGCATTGAGCATGCAGCAACTTTATCGGCCGCCCGCAGCGCTGTAAAGCGATTTTGCACCTGCACCCAGGGGCCGCCAGCGTTGGGCAGGCACCAATAGCAATGGGGCCGGGCGCACTCACGATCGTGAGCAGGCCCGGCCCCATCATCAGGCAGCGGGACACCCCGCCGGCCTGGAACAGCTGTCAACACCTTGTGTTATGGTGTTGTCAGCCGCCCTTGAAACTCTTATTGCAGTTTGATTTCGACATCAACACCAGCTGGCAGGTCCAGCTTCATCAGCGCGTCAACGGTTTTGTCCGTTGGGTCAACGATGTCCATCAGGCGTTGGTGCGTACGGATCTCGAACTGATCGCGCGAAGTTTTGTTGACGTGCGGGGAACGCAGCACATCGAAACGTTGAATACGGGTAGGCAGTGGTACTGGGCCTTTGACGACAGCGCCGGTGCGCTTCGCGGTTTCAACGATTTCCAGAGCGGACTGGTCGATCAGTTTGTAATCGAAAGCCTTCAGGCGGATACGGATTTTTTGGTTTGGTGCCGACATGATATTTCCTTAAAAGAACGAACCGCGCGGTCTGCACGGCAATGAGGTAATACGGGAATTTCTGACGCAACAACCGTCAGGGTCGACATGATAGCACCAAAATGCTTGCCCACCCCGGCAGTTGAATAAAAAGAAGGGCGCCGGGCGACGACGCGTCTTCTTTTATGCAGGCTTAAGAATTAAGCCAGGATTTTTGCAACAACACCAGCGCCGACGGTACGGCCGCCTTCGCGGATAGCGAAGCGCAGACCTTCTTCCATCGCGATCGGGTTGATCAGCTTGACAGTGATCGACACGTTATCGCCTGGCATGACCATTTCTTTGTCTGCTGGCAACTCGATCGAACCAGTTACGTCCGTCGTGCGGAAGTAGAACTGTGGACGATAGTTGTTGAAGAATGGCGTATGACGGCCGCCTTCGTCTTTCGACAGAACATAGATCTCGCCGGTGAAGTGAGCATGCGGCTTGATCGAACCTGGCTTTGCCAGAACTTGACCACGTTGCACGTCTTCACGCTTGGTGCCGCGCAGCAGCAGACCAACGTTGTCGCCTGCTTGACCTTGGTCCAGCAGCTTGCGGAACATTTCCACGCCGGTGCAAGTCGTTTTGACGGTATCGATAATACCGACGATTTCGATCTCTTCGCCGACTTTAACAATGCCGCGCTCGATACGACCGGTTACCACGGTA